>DATIFD010000571.1:0-5213 GCA_035455385.1 Burkholderiaceae bacterium | reverse complement strand
TCGGCGAGCAGCACGTTCACCGCCGGGTTCGCGGCGCACAGCGCGCGCGCGGCGTCGAGCCGCCGTGTGGCCACCGCCACCGGTGCACGCGACCGCAGGTGGATCAGCAGCGGCTCGTCGCCGACGTCGGCTGCGCTGCTGGAGGCGTCGACGAGGCGGGTGTCGCGAAGCGTGCGGCCGTAGCCGCGCGACACGACGCCGGGGGTGTAGCCGAGCCGGCGCAGCATCTCGACCAGCGCGATCACGGTCGGTGTCTTGCCGGCGCCGCCTGCGACCAAGTTGCCCACCACGATCAGCGGCCGCGGCGCGCGGTGGCTCGTGGCGAGGCCGGCTGCGAACCATGCGCGCCGCGCGGCGGCGACCGCGCCGTACAGCCACGACAGCGGCTGCAGCGCGCGGGCCAGGGCATCGGGCCGTGGCCGCTGCCACGAAACCAGCAGAGCGGGGACCAGGCCGCGGCCCGGTGTCATCGGGCGGAATCAGCGGCCCGCGCTGTCGGCGGGCACCTGGGCCGCGAAGCTCAAGCGGGCGAGACCGGCCCGCCGCGCGGCGTCGAGCACGTTGATCACCGCCTGGTGCGGCGTCAGCGCGTCGGCGGACACGATCACGGTCGGGTCGGCGCGGCCGGCGGCGGCCGCCTGCAACTCGAGCGTCAGGATGTCGACGCTGCGGCCCTCGACCGGCTTCTTGTCGATCAGGTAGCGTCCGTCCGCCGAGACGCTGACGATGATCTCGGCAGGCCGCTCGCGGATGCGCTCGGCATCGGCGGTGGGCAGGGTGATCTGCAGCTCCGAATACTTCGAGTACGTGGTCGACAGCATCAGGAAGATCAGGATCACGAGCAGCACGTCGATGAACGGGATCAGGTTGATCTCCGGCTCCTCGGAGCGACGGCGGCGAAAGCGCATGTCAGATGTTCGCGTGCGCTTCGCGCGACTTGCAACGCGCGAAAGCAGACCGCCAAGCGGACGCCGCGAATCCGGCTCTGCCGGTTCGCTGGCGGCGCCCCCTGGAGGGGGAGGCGGCCGCTAGGCCGCTGCGGGGGTGGTTCATTTCACGCGGCCGGCCGCACGACGAATCGCATCAGGTGCGGCACCATGCGCTCGGCGGCCTGCTCCATGCCGAGCGCGTACTCGTCGATGAGCCGCCGGAAATAGCGGTAGAACATCAGCGACGGGATCGCGATGATCAGGCCGAACGCGGTGTTGTACAGCGCCACGGAGATGCCGTGGGCCAGCATGGCCGGATTCGTCCCGCCGGTCGGCGGCTGCGAACCGAAGATCTCGATCATGCCGATCACCGTGCCGAGCAACCCCAGCAGCGGCGCGGCTGCGGCGATCGTGCCGAGCGTGTTCAGGTAGCGCTCGAGGCGATGCACTGCGGCACGACCGGCGATCTCGAACGCCTGGCGCAGGGCGCCCTCCTGGATGCGCGGATCGCCCATCACCGCGCGCAGCCCCGCAGCGAGGACCGAGCCGAGCTCGGAGTTCGCGGCCAGCTTGGTCACCACGTCGGGACCCGGCAGGCTCTGGCGCGTGACCGACAACACCTCGTCGAGCAGCTTGGGTGGCGCGATGCGCGGGGCGCGCAGACTGATGAGGCGCTCGATCACGAGCGCGAGCGCCACCACCGAACAGATGAGCAGCGGCCAGATCGGCCAGCCAGCGGCTTGTATGATCGAAAACAAGTGATGACCCGACGATGAGCGTGATGCGTCGCACCCAGCCAGCAGCGACGCGGCGACGCGCGATTATGGCCGAGCTTGTGGATGGTCCCGTGTCGCAGCGTTGCATCGCGTGCACGCGGCGCAGTACCGATGCTGCGAACGAATTCGCGGACACCGCTCGAACAATCCACCGCTTCTGTGGAAAAGCTTGTGGGCAAGCCCGTGTGGCTCGCCGCGGGGGCGCGTGTTTGCGTGCTTCGCGTTGGATTGCCCGAGTTTTAGGCAACGCGCACACGCCTGCGACCGCGATGCGCGACGGGCCGGCGGCAGCGTCCGAGGCGCGCGCGATCGTGGTGCGATGAGTGACCTCGGCGACAGCGCCGGTGGCGCCGCGTCGCCGCGGGCATTCGGCGTGGCCGCGCTGCTGCTCGCTGCGGCCGACGCCTTGCAGCTTCGCCTGGGTGCCATTGCCGTGCGCGGCGAGCTGTCGGGCTTCTCCCGCGCGGCCAGCGGCCACTGCTACTTCTCGCTGAAAGACACCGATGGCGCGAACGCGCTGCTGCGCTGCGCCATGTTCCGGCGTGCCGCGTCGCTGCTGGACTTCGCGCCGCGCGACGGCCAGCAGGTCGAGGTGCGGGGGCGCATCGGCATCTACGAGCCGCGCGGCGAACTGCAGTGTGTGGTCGAGGCGATGCTGCCGCTCGGCGCCGGCACGTTGTACGAATTGTTTCTTCGACAGAAGGCCAAGCTCGAGGCGGCAGGACTGTTCGACCCTGCGCGCAAGCGGCTGCCGACGGCGCACCCGCGCGCGATCGGCGTCGTCAGCTCGACGGCCGGTGCCGCGCTGCACGACGTGCTCACCACGCTGGCGCGCCGCGCACCGCACGTGCAGGTGATCATCTATCCGAGCGCGGTGCAGGGCGCCGAAGCACCGGGCCAACTGGTGCAGGCATTGCAGCGCGCCGGCCGGCGCGACGAGGTCGACACGCTCATCGTTTGTCGCGGCGGCGGCTCGATCGAGGACTTGTGGGCGTTCAACGACGAGGCCGTCGTGCGCGCGATCGCTGCCAGCCCGGTGCCCGTGGTGTGTGGCGTCGGCCACGAAACCGATGTCACCCTGGCCGATCTGGCCGCCGACGTGCGTGCGCCGACGCCGACCGCGGCGGCCGAGTTGGCGGCGCCGGTGCGCGACGACCTGCTGCAGGCACTGAACGAGTGGGCCCGTCGGCTGCAGCGTGCGCAGCGACAGCGCATCGACCGTGACGCGCAAGGCCTCGACCTGCTGTCGTCGCGCCTGGTGCACGCGGTGGCGACGTTGCGCCCGCAACGACAGCGGCTGGATCTGCTGACGCACCGCAACCAGGCCGCGCTCGAGCGGCGTTTGCACGCAACGGGCCAGGCGCTGTCGCAGCTGGCCGATCGCTGGCAGCGTGCCGCATCGATGGGGTTGGAGCGGCGCGCGGCGCGGCTCGCGGGCGTGGCCGATCGACTGGGCCTGCTCGACCCGCGGCAGGTGCTGTCGCGCGGCTACGCGCTGATCGAGAGCGAGGCCGGGCGCGTCGTGCTCGCGCCGTCGCAAATGCGCGTCGGCGAGCGGCTCACGATCAGCCTGGCGCAGGGCCAGGCCGAGCTGGTTCCGGGTGAGGTGACGCCGCGCGACGACTGAGCGCCGTCGCGCCGGACCGCGGGCTGGTCAGAGGCCGCCGTTTTGCTGCGCCACCATGCAGAACAGCATCGGGATCGACAGCAGCGTGTTGATCCGCGATGTCAGCATCGCCACGCGTGCGGCCTTGGCCTTCTCCTCGGGCGTGACCGTCACGATGCCGAGGGCCTTCTTCTGGTTGGGCCAGATGATGAACCAGACGTTGAACGCCATGATCAGGCCCAGCCACATGCCGATGCCGATCGCCGTGGCCGGCCGCTGGAACGACAGCGCCGCCGCGATGTAGCCGTTCATCCAGGCCAGCAGCAGCCCGGTGACCACCGTCGACAGCGCGGCCCAGCGGAACCAGAACAGAGCCGCCGGTGCAATCACCTTGCCGACTGCAGGCTTCTGCTCATCGGGGATCTTCGGCATCGAGGGGATCTGCACGAAGTTGAAGTACCACAGCAGCCCGATCCACATCACGCCGCTCAGCACGTGCAGGTAGCGCATGAAGAACGCACCCCAGGCGTGGTCGAACTTCGCCGTGTTGACCGCCAGGATCAGGATCACCAGCAGCACCACGCCGGCCGCCACCGTGCGGCCCAACGATTGCAGGATCGCGCCCATCCTTCTTCTCCTTGTCGCGAAAGAAGGCCGACTATAGCCAAACAGGACGTGCCGTCGAGAGGGAAACACGATGCCCTGTCGCGCCGTGGGTACTCGGCGCGAGCGGTCGAGCGCACTAGCGGGAGAACACCTCGCCGGAGATGCGGGTACCCGGTTTGACGCCGCGCCTGGCGAACCAGCCCTGGTTCATCTCCAGTGCGTAGCGCACCGGCCTGGCCGAGCAATGCGAGTCATCGGTCTGCGGCTTCATGTCGGCGATGTTGACCACCGTGCCGTCGTCGGCCAGAAACGCAATCGACAGCGGCATCAGCGTGTTGCGCATCCAGAAGCACTGCTGGCCAGCCTCCTCGAACACGAACAGCATGCCCTCGTGGCTGGGCATGTCCTGGCGGTACATCAGGCCGATCTGCCGCTGTTGCGGCGTTGCCGCCAGCTGTGCGCGGATGTTGTGCATGCCCACGTGCAGCGTGACGGCGGCGAGGTCCTGCGGTTGCCCCTGCGCGCGCACGGCCGTGATGGCCGCCGGCAGCAGCGCGAAGACGAGCACCAGGAGACGAAGGACGGATCGGATCAGCATCATCGGTTGCCGGAGCGCGGCGCGGGTTTGCGGCCCTTCTTGCCGGGTTGGGACATTGTGCCCTCGCGCGGCCGCGCTGCAGCCGCCATGGGGTTGCAGCGGGGCAGTGACATAAAATCCCCGGTTCACAGCGAGCGCAGGAACCCCATGTACCAACACGTCAAGGTGCCCGCCGGGGGGCAGAAGATCACCGTCAACAAGGATTACTCGTTGAACGTGCCCGATCACCCGATCATTCCTTACATCGAGGGCGACGGCACCGGCTACGACATCACGCCGGTGATGATCAAGGTGGTCGACGCCGCGGTGGCCAAGGCCTACAAGGGCAAGCGCCAGATCCACTGGATGGAGATCTACGCCGGCGAGAAGTCGACCAAGGTCTACGGCCCCGACGTCTGGCTGCCCGACGAGACGCTGAAGATCCTGCGCGAGTACGTGGTGTCGATCAAGGGGCCGCTGACCACGCCGGTGGGCGGCGGCATTCGCTCGCTCAACGTGGCCTTGCGCCAGGAACTCGACCTCTACGTCTGCCTGCGGCCGGTTCGCTGGTTCAAGGGGGTGCCGTCCCCGGTGAAGGAGCCCGAGAAGGTCGACATGGTGATCTTCCGCGAGAACTCCGAGGACATCTATGTCGGGATCGAGTGGCCCGCCGAGTCCGAAGGCGCGAAGAAGGTCATCCGGTTCCTGATCGACGAGAT
>DATIFD010000570.1:0-5436 GCA_035455385.1 Burkholderiaceae bacterium | reverse complement strand
CCGAGCTCGGACGCGGCGCGTGCCTGTACCTGCACTGCCACGCGGGAGTCGGGCGCACCGGCACGGCGCTCGGCTGCTGGCTGGTGGAGCAGGGCCTGGCGGGGCCCGACGCGCTGGCGCTGATCGCGCGCAAGCGCAGCGGCCTGGCACGCCTGGCGGTGATGCCGCGGTCGCCGGAGACCGATGTGCAGCGGGCGTTCGTGCTGCGCTGGACGCCCGGGGGGCCATGAGTTCCGGCAGCGGTGCGCTGCGGATCGTGTTCGACTTCGGCGGGGTGCTGTTTCATTGGCAACCGCTGCAGCTGGTGCGCCGATTCCTGCCGCAGCATGCGGTGGACGACGTCACCAGTCGTGCGCTGGTGGCCAGCGTCTTTCAGGGTTTCGGTGGCGACTGGGCCCAGTTCGACCGCGGCGTGGTCGACGCCGGCGATCTGGTGCGCCGCATCGCCGCGCGCACGGGCCTCGACGCGGCGAGCCTGGCCGCGCTGGTCGAGGGCGTGCCGCCATCGCTGACCCCGAAGCCCGACACGGTCGACCTGCTGTTGCGCCTGGATGCGGCCGGCATGCCGCTGCACTTCCTGTCCAACATGCCCGCGCCGTATGCGGAGCACCTCGATCGCACGCACCCCGAGCTGATGCGGCGCTTCGCCAGCGGTGTGTACTCGTCGCACGTGCGTCTGGTCAAGCCCGAGGCCGAGCTGTTTCAGCTGGCGAGCCGGCGCTTTGCCGCACCGCCCGAACGGTTGGTGCTGATCGACGACATCGCAGCCAACGTCGAAGCGGCACGGGGCCACGGCTGGAAGGCCGTGCAGTTCAGCGACGCCCGCAGTGCCGAGCGGGCGCTGCGCGCCAACGGCTGGTGGCCCGCTGATTGAACTGCGGCTGCGCTGCCGTGACGGTCAGCCGTTCGCCAGGCCGTCGAAGCCCTGCAGCGTGGCGTCGCGCGCCTGGTCGACGACGGCCTGCTTCCAGGCGTCGGTGTCGGTGTAGAACGCGTCGCGCACGAGGCGCTTGATGGCCTGTCGCGGCTCGGCACCGGCCTCGGGGTGGTTCTGCAGCCACTGGTCGGCGCGCAGCGCGTTGGTCACGTCGAGCACCGGCAGCGTGCCGTACTCCAGCGCAATGCCGGTGTACTCGGCCTGCGGGCACTCGTCGTACACGGCCAGCCACATCAGGCCGGTCAGCAGCGGCGAAGTCGAACTGCCGTCGTAGATCGACGTGACGCCGTCGCCCCACCAGCGGCGCGCGCGGCCGTAGGCTGCGGGGTCGTTGCGGCAGGCGAAGATGCGCTCGCCGACGCCGCTGGGTCCGAGCCCGGTGTGGAAATCGATCCAGCCCAGTCGCGCGCAGCGGCGGGCATGCTCGCGCAGCACCGAGCGCAGCGTCAGGTTGCTCCACGTGGGCTCGCGGCCGCCGAAGAAGATGCCGTCGGGATGGCTGTGCTGCCCACTGGAGACCACCGCCTGGTAGCCCTTTTCGCCGTGTTGCGCGACGTACCGCTGCATCGCCTCGGCCGCGTCGGCCGGCGGTGGCCAGCGCTCGGGCACCACCCAATGCGCGATCTCCTGGTACGCCTTGTTGGCGGGCAGCGGCTTGCCGAAGTCGTGGAAGTTGCGGTTCAGGTCGACGTTCTCGTGCGTCGTGCGCCGCCACCACGAGAAGCCGTACGGATTGAGCGCATGGATGAAAAGCACCGCGACGCCGGTGCGTTGCGCGGCGGCGCGAAAGGCGTCGTCGTGCAGCAGCGCCACCTGCGCACCAGAGCCGCAGAAGCCCTCGACGCCGTGGCAGGCACTGCTCAGAACCAGCAGTGCGCGCGCATCGGGCGCGCCCATCAACGCCACGTCCATCGCCAGCTCTTCGTCGTCGCGGCCGCGGCGCGGGTGCGGGTGCGAGCGCACCTTGAGGCCGGCGTCGGCCGCGCTGCGCAGGAAGAGCTGGCGCGCCTGCGCGTAGGTCTGGGCAAAGCAGTCGACCGACGAGTGCGTCATCTGGAGTTCCGCCGGCATCGCACCGTCAGCGCGGCGTGGCCAGCCACGCCTCGGCCAGACGCACCCACACGGTGGCGCCGAGCGGAATCAGGTCGTCGTTGAAGTCGTAGCTCGGGTTGTGCAACATGCACGGGCCCATGCCGTGGCCGCCCGCCCGATGCCCGCCGTCGCCGTTGCCGATCAGGAAGTAGCAGCCGGGCTTGCCCTGCAGGAAATAGCTGAAGTCCTCGGCGCCCATCGTCGGCTCGAACTCGTGCACGTTGTCCGACCCGACCACATCGCCCAGCAGCTTGCGCGCGAACTCGGTCTCCGCGGCGTGGTTGATCGTCGGCGGGTAGTTGCGCGTGAACGAGAACTCGCAGCCGCACTCGAACGCCGCGCAGGTGGCCTCGGCGACCATCTTCATGCGCCGCTCGATCAGGTCGAGCACCTCGGTGGTGAACGTGCGCACCGTGCCCTCGACCACGCAGCTCTCCGGGATCACGTTGGTGGCCTCGCCGGTGTGGATCATCGTCACCGAGATCACGCCGGTGTCGATCGGCCGCTTGTTGCGGCTGATGATGGTCTGGAACGCCTGCACCATCTGGCACGCCGCCGGCACCGGGTCTATACCGTTGTGCGGCATCGCGCCGTGCGCGCCCTTGCCCTTGATGGTGATCTTGAACTCGTTGCTCGACGCGAACACCGGGCCGGGGCGCAGCGCGAAGTGTCCCACCGCCATCCCAGGCCAGTTGTGAGCGCCGAAGATGGCCTCCATCGGGAACTTCTCGAACAGGCCGTCCTTCATCATCTCGCGCGCGCCGCCGCCGCCTTCCTCGGCGGGCTGGAACACCAGGTACACGGTGCCGTCGAAGTTGCGATGCCGGCTCAGGTGCTTGGCCGCCGCCAGCAGCATGGCGGTATGGCCGTCGTGGCCGCACGCGTGCATCTTGCCGGGGTGCTGGCTGGCATGGGCGAAGTGGTTCATCTCGGTCATCGGCAGCGCATCGATGTCCGCGCGCAGGCCCACCGCGCGCGGCGAGGTGCCGTTCTTGACGATGCCCACCACACCGGTCTTGCCGAGGCCGCGCTGGATCGGGATTCCCCAATCGGTGAGCGCCTTGGCGATCACATCGGCCGTGCGCCGCTCTTCGAAGCACAGCTCGGGGTGGGCATGGATGTCGCGGCGCAGCGTCGCGATGGTCGCCGCGTCGGCCAGGATGGATTCGATCAGGCGCATGGTGGCTCCGGCTCCCGCTGAACGGGGCAGCCAGTTTACGCTGGGACCTGCGCCGGCCCGGCCCCCGGGGATGAGGCGGTCGCCGGGTGCGGTCAGACCCGCACGCGGCCGTCGTCGGTGAGCATCGAGAGGTCGACGAAGCGCGACGCCACGTGGCTGTGGTTGCTGTAGCCGACCATGAACCCGCCCAGGTCCATGCTCTGCACCGTCTCGAGCCCGGCAATCAGCGTGTCCCGGGTCAGCGTGCGGCCGGCGCGACGCATGCCTTCGACGAACAGTTTGGCCGCGACATAGCCTTCCATGCTCGAGTAGTTCGGCCTGTTCTTGCCGCCCGCACGCTGCACGGCCGCGAGGTACTCGCGCGACAGCGACGTGGTCATCGAGAACGGAAACGGCACCACCTGGCTGACCACCACGCCCACCGCCTGGCGGCCGAGCTCGTCGGCCAGCGCCTGCGTGCCGACGAACGACACGTTGTAGAACGTGCCGCCGTAGCCGGCCTTGCGCGCCTCGCGGATGAACGCCGCGCAGCTCTTGTAGGCGCTGATCTGCACCACGGCATCGGGTTGCGCCGGCACGATCGCGCTCACCGCGGCCGCCACGTTGACGGTGTTGCGCTCGACCAGCCCGACGGCCACGGGCGCCAGGTTCTGTGCTTTCAGCGCGCGCACGACGCCGTCGTAGCCGGCTTGCCCGTAGCTGTCGTTCTGGCGGAAGACGGCGATCTTCTTCAAACCGAGCGAGGTCAGCTGCTTGACGATCAGCGCGGTCTCGTCGAAGTAGCTGGCGCGCACGTGGAACACGTAGCGGCTGAACGGGTCGCGCAGCGCCTCGGCGCCGGTGAACGGGCCGAAGAACGGAATCCTGGCCTGGTTGACCAGCGGCAGCGCCGCCAGCGAGGTCGGCGTGCCGACATAGCCGAACAGCGCGAACACGTCGTCCTTGATCAGCGCTTCGGTGTTGGCCTTGCACTTGTCCGGCTCGTACTGGTCGTCGAGCGTGCGCAGCTCGATCTGCACGCCATTGATGCCGCCGGCGGCGTTGACGGCATCGAAGTGCAGCCGTGCGCCGCGGTTCATCTGGATGCCCAGTTCCGCGGCGGGGCCGCTGAACGCGGCCGATTGGCCGAGCACGATGCGACGGTCGGCCTGTGCCAGGGCCGGCGCCGCGATGGCTGCGGCGGTAGCGGTGAGACTGCCGATGGCGTGGCGACGGTTGATCAAGGTCATGATTCCCCTCAAGGAACTGGCGGGCGTACCGCCTCAACCCGGAAGCGTAGGGCGCTCCGATGTGCACCACCTGAACGGCTGGCCACGCGATCGGCGAACGCGTGACGAAGTTCTTCGCCGTGAGGGCCCGGTGCCACGCGGCCGGCGATCGATCGCGATGGGACCGGTCGGGCGTTCGCCCACCTTGTGAGATAGTGCCGCCCATGCAGAGCCCGATCGAGCGCGTAGTGCGCGGCGCCTGCCCGCACGACTGCCCTGACACCTGCGCGTTGCGCGTGAGCGTGGCGGCTGGCCGCGTGGTGCGCGTGCAGGGCGACCCCGACCACCCGCCCACCCACGGCGCGCTGTGCAACAAGGTCTCGCGCTATGCCGAGCGCACGCACAGCCCCGAGCGCGTGCTGCATCCGCTGAAGCGCATCGGCCCCAAGGGCAGCGGGCAGTTCGCGCGCATCGGCTGGGACGAGGCGCTCGACACCGTGGCCTCGAGGCTGCGTGCCATCGCCGCACGCGACGCCGAGGCGATCGTCCCGTACAGCTACGCCGGCACGATGGGGCTCGTGCAGGGCGAGGCCATGGCGCTGCGCTTCTTCCACAAGCTCGGTGCCAGCTTCCTCGACCGCACGATCTGCTCCACCGCGGGCGGCGACGCACTGGCGGCCACATACGGCGGCAAGATCGGCATGCACCTCGAGCACTACGCCGAGAGCAAGCTGATCGTCATCTGGGGCAGCAACTCCATCACGTCGAACCTGCACTTCTGGACCTTCGCGCAGCAGGCCAAGCGCGCCGGAGCCAGGCTGTGGTGCATCGACCCGCGGCGCAGCGAGACCGCCGAGAAGTGCCATCGCCACCTGGCACTGCTGCCGGGCACCGACGGCGCGCTGGCGCTGGCGCTGATGCACGAGCTGATCACGCAGCGCTGGCTCGACGAGGACTACATCGCGTGCCACGTCGACGGTTTCCCCGCGCTGCGCGAGCGCGCGATGGCCTGGCCACCC
>DATIFD010000569.1:0-6315 GCA_035455385.1 Burkholderiaceae bacterium | reverse complement strand
GATGCCGTCCGCCCGCAAGCTGGTGGAGGAGAACGCGGTCGACCCGACCAAGATCACCGGGTCCGGGCGCGACGGCCGCATCGTCAAGGCGGACGTGATCGACCACATGGCGAAGGCGCCGCCCCCCGCGGCGGCACCGGCAAGGACGGGCGCATCACCAAGGGCGACGTGATCGCTGCGGCGGCTGCACCGGCGCCTGCCCGGGCGGCGCCGCCGCCGATCAGTGCGCCGGCGCTGCCGGCGGCATTGCCGGCCGTCGCCGCGCCGGTGGCGCCGAGCCTCGACGATCGACCGGAGCAGAGGGTGCCGATGTCGCGGCTGCGCGCGCGCGTGGCCGAGCGGCTGCTGCAGTCCCAGGCCACGAACGCCATCCTCACCACCTTCAACGAGGTCAACATGGCCCCGGTGATGGAGATGCGCAAGCGCTTCCAGGAGAAGTTCGAGAAGGAGCACGGCGTCAAGCTCGGCTTCATGAGCTTCTTCGTCAAGGCTGCGGTTGCTGCGCTGAAGCGATTCCCCGTCATCAACGCCAGCGTCGACGGCACCGACATCGTCTACCACGGCTATTTCGACATCGGCATCGCGGTAGGCTCGCCGCGCGGCCTGGTGGTGCCGATCCTGCGCAATGCCGACCAGATGAGCTTCGCCGACATCGAGAAGAAGATCGCCGAGTTCGGCGTCAAGGCGCGCGACGGCAAGCTCGGCATCGAGGAACTGACCGGCGGCACGTTCAGCATCAGCAACGGCGGCGTGTTCGGCTCGATGCTGTCGACGCCGATCATCAACCCGCCGCAGAGCGCGATCCTGGGCGTGCATGCCACCAAGGACCGCGCCGTGGTCGAGAACGGCCAGGTCGTCGTCCGCCCGATGAACTACCTGGCCATGAGCTACGACCATCGCATCATCGATGGCCGCGAGGCCGTGCTCGGCCTGGTGGCGATGAAGGAGGCGCTGGAGGATCCGGCGCGTCTGCTGTTCGACATCTAGGTTCACGCACGCCATGGCACACGCATTCGACGTCGTCGTGATCGGCGGCGGCCCCGGCGGCTACATCGCGGCGATCCGCTGCGCCCAGCTGGGCATGAAGACCGCCTGCATCGACGACTGGACCAACGCCTCCGGCGGCCCGGCGCCCGGCGGCACCTGCACCAACGTCGGCTGCATCCCGAGCAAGGCTCTGCTGCAGTCGAGCGAAAACTTCGAGCAGGCCGCGCATCACTTTGCCGACCACGGCATCGGCGTGGGCGAGCTGCAGCTCGACCTGAAGAAGATGCTGATGCGCAAGGACACCGTCGTGAAGCAGAACAACGACGGCATCCAGTACCTGTTCAAGAAGAACAAGATCGCGTTCTTCCACGGCCGCGGCGCGTTCGCCAGGACCGTCGACGGCGGCTACGAACTCGCGGTCACCGGCGCGAGCAGCGAGACCCTCGCGGCCAGGCACGTGATCGTCGCCACCGGCTCGAGCCCGCGACAGCTGCCGGGGGCTGCATTCGACGAGGACCGCATCCTGTCCAACGACGGCGCGCTGCGAATCCCGGCGGTGCCCAGGACCCTGGGCGTCGTCGGCTCGGGCGTGATCGGGCTGGAAATGGGTTCGGTGTGGCGCCGGCTGGGCGCCGAGGTGACGATCCTGGAGGCCTTGCCGTCGCTGCTGCCGATGGCCGACGAGACGGTGGCCAAGGAGGCGTTGAAGGTTTTCACCAAGCAGGGATTGAAGCTGCAGTTCGGCGTCAGGATCAACGACGTCAAGACGACCAAGAAGGGTGTCACGGTTGCCTACACCGATGCCAAAGGCCAGGCCGCATCGCTCGAGGTCGAACGGCTGATCGTCTCGATCGGCCGCGTGCCGCACACCGCGGGCCTGAACCCGGATGCCGTGGGCCTGAAGCTCGATGATCGCGGCGCCATCGTGGTCGACGACGAGTGCCGCACCAACCTCGAGGGCGTTTGGGCAATCGGCGACGTGGTGCGCGGGCCGATGCTGGCGCACAAAGCCGAGGAAGAGGGCGTCGCGGTGGCCGAGCGCATCGCCGGCCAGCACGGGCACGTCGACTTCAACACCATCCCTTGGGTGATCTACACGTCACCCGAGATCGCCTGGGTCGGCCAGACCGAGGCTCAGTTGAAGGCCGCGGGTCGTGCAGTCAAGACCGGCCAGTTCCCGTTCTTGGCCAACGGCCGGGCGCGCGCGCTCGGCGACACCACCGGCTTCGTCAAGTTCATCGCCGATGCCACGACCGACGAGATCCTCGGCGTGCACGTGATCGGGCCGTTCGCCTCCGAGCTGATCGCCGAGGCGGTGGTGGCGATGTCGTTCAAAGCGTCGGCCGAAGACATCGCGCGCATCTGCCATGCCCACCCGTCGTTGAGCGAGGCCACCAAGGAAGCCGCACTGGCCGTCGACAAGCGCACGCTGAACCTGTGATGACGGCCCCCGCGCCCGCCCGTTGACGTGCCGGTCCGCGAGCTCTACGAGCACACGCTCGGCGAACGCGGCTATCGGAGCGACGCCGCGCAACTGCGTGCGATCGACGCGCTCGAGCGCTGCGAGAACGAATGGGCCGACTACAAGGCACGGCGCAGCAATGCGGTGACGAAGCTGCTGGTCAGGCCGCCGATCCCGCGCGGTGTCTACATGCATGGCGGGGTCGGGCGCGGCAAGAGCTTTCTGATGGACTGCTTCTTCCAATCGGTGCCGTTGACGCGCAAGACGCGGCTGCACTTCCATGAATTCATGCGCGAAGTGCATCGTGAGCTGCAGGATCTGAAGGGCACCGCCGACCCGCTGGACGAATTGGGGCGCCGGATCGCGCGGCGGCACCGCCTGATCTGCTTCGATGAGTTCCACGTCGCCGACGTCACCGATGCGATGATCCTGCACCGGCTGCTGGCGGCGCTGTTCGCCAACCGGGTGTCGATCGTGACGACGTCGAACTTCCATCCGAACGACCTGTACCCCAACGGGCTGCACCGCGAGCGTGTCCTGCCGGCGATCGCGCTGCTGAAGGACAGGCTCGAGATCGTCGGCGTCGACGGGCCCAACGACTACCGGCGCGCCACGCTGCAGCAGCTGCACCTGTACCACCAGCCGCTGGGCCCCGTTGCCGACGCTGCGATGCAGCGGGCGTTCGAGCAGCTGGCCGAGGCGCGCGACGAGAGTCCGGTGCTGCGAATCGAGCAGCGCGAGCTGCGCGTGCTGCGCCGCGCCGGCGGGGTCGTGTGGTTCGACTTCAAGACGCTTTGCGGCGGACCGCGGTCGCAGAACGACTACCTCGAGCTGGCCCAGCAGTTCCACACCGTGCTGCTGTCGGACGTGCCGCAGATGCCGCCGCGCCTGGCCAGCGAGGCGCGCCGCTTCACGCTGCTGGTCGACGTGCTGTACGACCGGCGGGTCAAGCTGATCATCTCGGCGGCCGTATTGCCGGAGGCGTTGTATGAAGGCGGGCCGCTCGCGCACGAATTCCCGCGCACCGTGTCGCGGCTGGTCGAGATGCAGTCCGCCGGCTACCTGGCGCTGCAGCGTCGCGACGTCGAGACGGCCCTCACCTGAGGTGGCGATGCGCTCGGGCATGCAACATCGCTGGCTGCTGGTCCTCGGGCTGGTCGGTGCCGTGGCCGCGCGGGCCGCCGAGGGCGACGCCGTCTCCGACAAGGCGCAGCGCGAGCAGCTCGACGTCCGGCGCGCGGCCGCAGAGGCCCGCTACGAGCGCACGGTGCGCGAATGCGAGCGCGGCTTCGTGGTCACGTCGTGCGTCGACAAGGCCAAGGCCGAGCGCAGGGCGACGCTCGACCGCATCTCGCGCGAGCAGGTGGCGCTCGACGATGCGCAACGCAAGCGCCGCGCCGAGGAACGGCGTCAACGCATTGCCGAGAAGCAGGCGCAGCAGGCCCTGCGCGGCAGCGCCTCGGCGCCCGGAGCCGAGGTGCTGGCGCCGCGCGCGCCGTCGGCCCCGGCGAGCAGCGCGACGCCCGGGCGCCGCTTCGAGCAGCGTACGGCCGAGGAGGAAGCGGCGGCGCAAGCCGAGGCGGCGCGCCGTGCGGCGCAGGCGCAGGAGCGGCGCGAGCGCGCGCAGGCGCATGCGGAGGCGGTGCGCCAGCGCAATGCCGAGCGTGCGGCGCAGCGGCCGCCGGCGGCGCCCCTGCCGGTGCCCGGGGCCAGCGCGGCGTCTGCGATCAGGTGAGCGAGTCGATGCGGATCAGCGCCAGCGACAGGTTGTCGCCGGCGCCGCGCGCCCGCTGGCGGGCCTTGCTGACCAGCATCTCGCTGGCCTCGCGCGGCGGCAGCGCGTGCACGATCGCGCCCAGTTCCTTGGGCGTGAAGTAGTGCCATAGCCCGTCGCTGCAGGCCAGCAGGCTGTCGCCCACCTCGAGCTTGTCGATGTGGTCGGTGGCCAGCGGCGGGTCGTTCTGCGTGCCCAGGCAGCCGGTCAGCAGGTTGCCCTGCGGATGCGTGTTGGCCTGCTCCTCGGTGATCTTGCCCTCGCTGATCAGCCGCTGCACGTACGAATGGTCCGACGTGCGGGCCACCATCTCAGGGCCTCGGAAATGGTAGACACGCGAGTCGCCGGCATGCACGTAGTCGCACTCGCGATCGGGCCCGATTAGGAAAGCGGCGATCGTGCTGTGCGGCTCTTCCTCGGAGGTGATCGCGGTCAGCTTGATCATCAGGTGCGACTCCATCACGATCTGCTTGAGCATCTCGGCGGGGTCGTCCTTGGCCGGGGCGTGGCGCTCGAAGACCTGCTTGGCGGTCAGGATCACCTGGTCGGCCGCCTTGCGGCCGCCGCTCTTGCCGCCCATGCCGTCGGCCAGCACGGCCAGCGCACAGCCCGGCACCCTCGGGTGTGCCACGATCTCGACCTGGTCCTGCTGGTAGGCACGGTCGCCTTTGTGGATGCCGGTGGCGGCGACGAGGCGGTAGCCCTTGGGGGCGCGAGGCATGCTCGGAATATAAACTTCGGTTCTCGCCTCGCAGCGTGCAATGTGCGCGCCGCGGGCTTCCGGTGGACGAAAGCCGCGCCCGAGTGCACATTGACGTTGCCCAGCCGCCTCGATCGCGCATGTTGACCTTCAAGCCCTCCACATCGGCGCCCTGCCAGGACGGTGTCCAGCCGGATCGGAAACGGCCCTGCACCGATTGATGGACGACAACCTGCACTTCCCGCAGCGCCGGCTGATCGAGCTGCGCATCGCGCACGCCGACCTGGACAGCGCCATCGACACCATGGCCGTGCAGTCGCCGGTCGACGAGTTGGTGCTGCGGCGGTTGAAGAAGCGACGGCTGCTGCTGCGCGATCAGATCGTGCGGCTCGAGACCGAACTCGATCCCCCGGAACCGGCGTGAGCGGGCCGCCCGGCGACGAGCCCGCGCTGCAGCGTCTCGTTGAGCGGACGCTGTCGGCCGATGGTGCGCTGGCCGCGAGCGACCCCGCATTCGTCGAGCGAGACGCGCAGCGGGCCATGGGCCTGGCGGTGGCGCGGGCGATCGAGCAACGCCAGGCGCTCGTGGCCGAGGCCGGCACCGGTGTAGGCAAGACCTTCGCTTATCTGGTGCCGCTTCTGCTGTCCGGGCGGCGCGCGCTGGTCAGCACCGCGACCAAGAGCCTGCAGGACCAGCTGTTCCTGCGTGACCTGCCGCGCCTGACGCGCGCGCTGCAGCTGCCGGTGCGCCTGGCGCTGCTCAAGGGGCGTAGCAGCTACCTGTGCCTGCACCGGCTTCAGCTCGCACGCGAGAGTGCCACCTTGCCCGACCGCTTTGCGGTGCGCGCGTTGGCGCGCATCGAGCAGTGGGCCAGTGCCACCCGCGGCGGCGATTTGGCGGAGCTCGAGGGCCTGGACGAACGCTCGCCGGTGATCCCGCTGGTCACCTCGACGCGCGACAACTGCCTCGGCACCGAATGCCCGTCGCACCGCGACTGCCATGTGATGCGGGCGCGCCGCGATGCGATGGCTGCCGATCTCGTGGTGATCAACCATCACCTGTTCTTCGCCGACCTCGCGCTGCGCGACAGCGGCGTGGCCGAGTTGCTGCCCACGGTTGACGCCGCGGTGTTCGACGAAGCCCACCAACTGGTCGAGACGGGCGTGCAGTTTCTCGGCGTCCAGCTGGGCACGGCGCAGATGATCGACTTCGCGCGCGACCTGCTGGCCGCCGGCCTGTCGCAGGCCCGCGGCCTGCGCGACTGGCCGGCGCTGGCCGCCGCCTGCGAGCATGCGGCGCGCGATCTGCGGCTGGCCTGCGCGGGGCCCCTGCGAGACCTGCGCGGCGTGGTCAAGTTGGCGTGGGACGAGCGCGCCGGGCAGCCTGCGTTC
>DATIFD010000568.1:0-10416 GCA_035455385.1 Burkholderiaceae bacterium | reverse complement strand
CTGCCACGGTCAGCGGCGCCGGGCACTGGAGAACGAGCGCATGAGCGACGACGACGCCCCCACGCCGAGCGGCTCGTGCGTGGTGCGCGTGTGGGATCTGCCGACGCGGCTGTTCCATTGGCTGCTGGCATTGGCCGTGGTGGCGCAGGTGGTCACCGGCAAGGTCGGTGGCGGCGCGATGGCCTGGCACTTCCGGATCGGCTACTGCATCTTCGCGTTGATCGCGTTCCGCATCGTGTGGGGGTTGGTTGGCGGGCACTGGTCGCGCTTCGCCAGCTTCGTCTACGGCCCGGCCAGCGTGCTGCGCTACCTGCGGGGCCAGGCGCTCAGCGGCGACCACTTTCACGTCGGCCACAACCCGCTGGGCAGCGCGTCGGTGTTCGCGATGCTGGTCATGCTCGCGCTGCAGGTGGCCACCGGCCTGGTCGCCGACGACGAGATCGCCAATGTGGGGCCGCTGAATCGCTATGTGTCGTCTGCCTTCGCGCTGAGCGCTACCGCGTGGCACAAGGGTCCGGGGCAGGCGCTGATCCTGTCGCTGGTGGTGCTGCACGTCGGCGCGATCGCCTTCTACGCCTGGCGCAAGGACCAGAACCTCGTGCGGCCGATGGTAGGCGGCGACAAGGTGCTCGACGCACCGGCGCCGGCCAGCGTCGACGACCGGCTGGCGCGCGTGCGCGCATTGGCGATCGCGGCGGTGTGTGTGGCGCTGGTCGCCGCCGTGGTCAAGCTGGGAGGTTGACGATCTTGCGTTCGCGCCGCGCCGCGCTGGCAGCCGCCGCCGCAGCAACCGCGGCGGCCACGCCGCGCGTGCGGCTGTTGACACCGGAGTCGCCGCAACAACTGGATGCCACGCGCACGATCTTCCGCGAGTATGCCGAGGGGCTCGGCGTCGATCTGTGCTTCCAGAATTTCGACGCCGAGCTGGCGTCGCTGCCGGGCGAATACGCCGCACCGCGCGGCGCGCTGCTGCTGGCCACCGTCGATGGCGAGCTGGCCGGCTGCGGCGCCTGCCGCCCGCTGTCCGACGTCGACTACGCCAACGCGTGCGAGATGAAGCGGCTGTACGTGCGGCCGCGCTTTCGCGGGTTCGGGCTCGGTCGCATCCTGGCGCAGGCGCTGATGGATCATGCCTTGCGCGCCGGCTATTCGGCGATGCTGCTCGACACGCTCGACGACATGGAGGCCGCGCGCGGCCTGTACCAGGCGCTCGGCTTCGAGGAGATCCCGCCGTACTACTTCAACCCGGTACCGGGCGCGCACTACCTCAAGGCGCAGCTCGGCTGAGCGGGGGTCAATGCGATGAGTGAAGACGCCGGTATCGAGCTGCAACAGGGTGTCCTGCGGCTGGCGCTGCGCCCGGATCTCGGCGGTGCGATCGCCGGGTTGTGGTTCGATGGCGTGCCGGTGCTGCGTTCGTGCGAGCCGCAGCAACTGCGCAGCGCGCGCGAGTCGGCCTGCTTCGCGCTGGTGCCGTATTCCAACCGCATCGCGCTGCGCCAGTTCGACTGGGCCGGTCGTTCGTACACGCTGGCTGCCAACAGCGACGAGCCGCACAACCTGCACGGCACCGGCTGGCTCGACGCGTGGCAGGTGCTGGAGTCGTCGGCGTCGCGTGTGAGCCTGCACTACACGCATCCGAGCGACCCGCAGTGGCCGTTCGCATTCCATGTCGAGCAGGTGTTCGAGCTGCAGGGCAACTCGCTGCGCCTCGCGATGGCCGCCACCAACATCGACGCGCGCCAGACGCCGATGGGGCTGGGCTGGCATCCGTATTTTGTGCGCCGGTCGCGCAGCCGCGTGCACCTCGAGCTGCGGCACCGCTGGGAGGCCGACGCGACCAAACTGCCGATCAAGCAGGTGGTGCAGACCACGCTCGATGCCGACGTCGCGGTGCTCGACCTCGACAACTGCTTCGACGGCTGGAGCGGCCCGGCCCGCATCCGCGACGAGATGCTGTCGCTGCGCATGACCTCGTCGCTCGACCACGCGGTGGTCTACACGCCGCGCGGGCGCGACTACTTCTGCGTCGAGCCGGTGAGCCACGTCAACAATGCGCTGTGCAGCGACGAGCCCAAGGCACGCGGCGTGATCGCGCTGGCGGCGGGCGAGACCGCGCACGCCTGGCTTCAGCTCGACATCGCGCGAACCTGAGCCGGACGCGTGGCGCGTCAGGGTGGCGATCGTCGCGCCGGCAGCCGACGCGTCTGTCCGATCGCGAGCGTGAAGAAGGCTGATTCGGGCACGCCCTGCGCCCGGCGAGCCGCCGCCAGCGCGCGCGGCGGTTCGTCGAGCGGCTCGTCGGTCAGCTGGAAGGTGCCCCAGTGGATGCCCAGGGACGCCTTGGCGCCGAGGTCGCGGTGGACGCGCACCGCTTCGTCGGGATCGATGTGCTGGCCCTGCATGAACCAGCGCGGTTCGTAGCCCCCGATCGGCAGCAGAGCGATGTCGAAGCCGCCGCCGTGCGCTGCATCCTGTCGCGACGCGAAGTGCTCGCGGATGTCGGCGAAGTCCTTCGAATAGCCGGTGTCGCCGGCGAAGAACAGGTGCAGCCGCGGAGCGAACAGCGCGAAGCCGCCCCACAGCGTGCGCATGCGGTCGGTCAGGCCGCGGCCGGACCAGTGCTGCACCGGCGTCAGCACGATCTCGACATCGCCGAGTCGGTGCGACTGCCACCAGTCGAGCTCGACGACATTTTCGATGCCGCGCTCGGCGAACCAGGCCTTCAAGCCGAGCGGCACCACGAACAGTGGCGGGCCGCCGGTCTGGGCGGCCAGCGCCCGCACGCTGTCGTCGTCGAGGTGGTCGTAGTGGTCGTGCGAGATCAGCACCAGGTCGCTGTGCGGCAGCTCGTGCAGCCACAGTCCGGGCTTCTGCGCCCGCGCCGGCCCGACGAACGACAGCGGCGAAGCGCGCGTGGAGAAGATCGGGTCGGTCAACACGTTGAGCCCGCCGAGCTGCGCCAGCACGGTCGCGTGGCCAATCCAGGTGATCGTGGGCACCATGCGCGCGCCGGCGGTGGCATTGCCCTGGATCAGCCCGAGGTCGGGCACGATCGTCGGTGTCGGCGTTGCCGGCGGCGCCGGCAGCCCGTCCTGCCAGGCCGCGAACTTCCACCGCAGCAGCGCAGCGAGCCCGCGCGGCTCGAAGTCGGTGTAGCGGTTCCGATAGCCGTCTTCCCGATGGTGCGCCGGCGCATCCGCCGGGGGCGCCTGGGCCCCGGCCGACAGCGCCAGCGCAAGCGCGACGAGGACGGTGCCGAGCCGCAAGCGTCGCGTGCCGTGAACCTTGATCTGCATCAGTTCGATCGCGCGCAGGCCGCGCCGTTGTGACTGGACGTGTCTTCGCGCTCGGGTCTTTCCGTATAATCAGCCGGTTTTGTCCCGACCCACGAGCGCGCGATGTCCGAGCGCAGATTGTCTTCTGGCACGCGCGACGCGTGGGACGATGCTGAGGCCGACGAGCGCTTCATACGCCTGAGCCCTTCGGAAGCCGCGGCGTTTCGGGCCGAGCACCCGCAGCTGTCCCCCTGGCGGGTGATCGCGGCGCAAGCCGCGGTCGGTGGGGTGGTCGCGCTGTTGGCGGGGCTGCTCGGTGGTGGGCGAGAGCATGCCTGGTCGGCGCTGTACGGCGTCGTCACGGCGGTGGTGCCGGGCGCGCTGTTGGCGCGCGGCATGACCAGTCGTCTCTCCAATCTGTCGCCAGCGGTGTCGGCCGTCAGCGTCATGTTGTGGGAGACGGTGAAGATCGGGGCCACGGTGGTGCTGCTGCTGGCGGCGCCACGCGTGCTTCAGCCGTTGAGTTGGCCGGCGCTGCTGGCCGCCTTGGCGGCGTGTCTGTCGGTGTACTGGTTCGCGCTGCTGTGGCGCGATCGCAAGCGTTTGAATTAACAAGAGTCGAGATGGCAGCCGAATCGCACGCCGCACCCAGCGCAGGTGAGTACATCGTCCACCACCTGACGCACCTGGCGAATGCCGAGTCGAAGGGTCTGGTGGACTTCTCGGTCATCCATTGGGACTCGGTGGCTTTCTCGGTGGCGCTGGGCGCTCTCGGCTGCTGGGTGATGTGGCTCGTCGCGCGCAGCGTCACGTCGGGGGTGCCCGGTCGCCTTCAGGCGGCGGTGGAGTTCCTGGTCGAGATGGTCGACCGCGAGGCCAAGGGCATCGTGCACAACGACAAGAGCCGCAGACTGGTCGCGCCGATGGCGCTCACGGTGTTCGTGTGGATCGTGCTGCTGAACACGATGGACCTGTTGCCGGTGGACCTGCTGCCCTTGATCTGGAAGTGGTTCTACGGCGCCGCGGGCCACGACCCGCAGCATGCGTACCTGCGCGTGGTGCCCACCGCCGACATCTCGGTGACGATGGGTCTGTCGGTCGCGGTGCTGATCGCCTGCCTGATCTACAACATCAAGATCAAGGGCCTCGGAGGCTGGTCGCACGAGTTGATCGTGGCGCCGTTCGGCAACGTGAAACTCACCGCCAATCCGTTGAGCTGGGTCTACTTCGTCTTGCTGGCGGCGGCCAACTTCGCGATGCAGATGCTCGAGTTCGTGTCCAAGACCATCTCGCACGGCATGCGTCTGTACGGCAACATGTACGCGGGCGAGCTGATCTTCCTGCTGATCGCGCTGCTGGGAGGCGCGTTCACCCTGTCGGCCGGCGGCTTCGGGCTCGCGCTGGCGCACATCGTGGCCGGCACCGGCTGGGCCATCTTCCACATCCTGATCATCGTGCTGCAGGCCTACGTGTTCATGATGCTGACGATGGTCTACATCGGCCAGGCGCACGACGCGCACTGACGGGCGCGCCGGACGCTTCTCGTTTCACTTCCCCAGGCAACTCTCTCTCCCACCATTCAAGGAAAACCAACATGGAACTCATCGGTCTCGTAGCGATTGGCGTCGGTCTGATCATCGGTCTGGGTGCCGCCGGCGCGTGCATCGGCGTGGGCATCATGGCCAGCAAGTACCTCGAGTCGGCCGCCCGCCAACCCGAACTGATGGGTGAGCTGCAGACCAAGGTGTTCCTGTTGCTCGGCCTGATCGACGCGTCGTTCATCATCGGCGTGGGCATCGCGCTGTGGTTCACCACGGCCAACCCCTTCCTGGCGCAACTCGCGAACTTGCCCAAGTAATCGGGTGCCGGGCGCCGAGCCCGGCGTGACGCGGGCCGCCCAGGCGCGGCCCACCCATCACTGATTGAGGCTTGAGCCGTGAGCATCACCGCTACCCTGATCATTCAGATGATCGTGTTCCTGATCCTGATCTGGTTCACGATGAGGTTTGTCTGGCCGCCGATCATGGGCGCGCTCGACGAGCGCGCCAAGAAGGTGGCCGATGGCCTGTCGGCGGCCGACAAGGCCAAGGCCGAGCTGGCAAACGCCAACAAGCGTGTCGAGCAGCAGCTCGCCGCGGCCCGCGACGACGCTGCCAAGCGGCTGGCCGATGCCGAGCGTCTGGCGCAGCAGATGGTCGAAGAGGCCAAGGGCAAGGCTAGCGAGGAAGGCGCCAAGATCATCGCGCAGGCCCGCGCCGAAGCCGAGCAGGAGTCGGTGAAGGCGCGCGAGGCGCTGCGTGGCCAGGTGGCCGCGCTCGCCGTGAAGGGCGCCGAGCAGATCCTGCGCCGCGAGGTCAACGCCGGCGTGCACAGCGAACTGCTCAACCGCCTGAAGACGGAACTCTGAACCATGGCCGAACTCGCGACCATCGCGCGGCCGTATGCCGAGGCGCTCGACCAGTCGGTCAGCGGCGAGCAGGCGCTGTCGCTGATCCCGCAGCTGCAGGCGCTGGCCGCGGTGGCGGCCAACCCCGACATGCAGCAGCTGGCCGACAACCCCAAAGTCACTGCTGCACAGGTGTTTGGCGTGATCACCGGCGTCGCCAAGGCCACGCTCGATCCGAAGGTACAGAACCTGCTGCGCACCGTGGTCGACAACGGACGTCTGGCGGCGCTGCCGGAGATCGCGGCGCAGTTCAATGCGCTCGTGAAGTCGCGCTCCGGCACGTCAGACGCCACGATCGAGAGTGCGTTCCCGATCGACGCCGCGCAGCTGCAGCAGGTGGTGGCCGCGCTCGAGAAGCGCTTCGGCCGCAAGCTCAACGCCAGCGTGGTGGTCGACCCCGAGCTGATCGGCGGCATCCGCGTGGTCGTGGGCGACGAGGTGCTCGACACGTCGGTGCGCGCGCGCCTGGAGAAGATGAGGCTGGCGCTGGCGGCTTGACGGCCACAGCGGGCGCCACGCGAACCAACACGACATCAAGCCTGCCGGCCGTACACCGGCCCTGGAGCTGAACATGCAACTCAACCCCGCAGAAATCTCCGAACTGATCAAGAGCCGCATCGAGGGCCTCGGCGTCTCGGCCGACATCAAGAACCAGGGCACGGTGGTCTCCGTGACCGACGGCATCTGCCGCGTGCACGGCCTGTCCGACGCGATGCAGGGAGAGATGCTCGAGTTCCCGCCGACCAAGGCCGGCCAGCCGACCTACGGCCTGGCACTCAACCTCGAGCGCGACTCGGTCGGCGCGGTGATCCTGGGCGAGTACGAGCACATCTCCGAGGGCGACACGGTCAAGTGCACCGGCCGCATTCTCGAAGTACCGGTCGGTCCCGAGCTGATCGGCCGCGTCGTCAACGCGCTCGGCCAGCCGATCGACGGCAAGGGCCCGATCAACGCCAAGATGACCGACGTGATCGAGAAGGTCGCGCCTGGCGTGATCGCGCGCCAGAGCGTGAGCCAGCCGGTGCAGACGGGCCTCAAGTGCCTGGACTCGATGGTGCCGGTGGGCCGCGGCCAGCGCGAGCTGATCATCGGCGACCGCCAGACCGGCAAGACCGCGGTGGCGATCGACACCATCATCAACCAGAAGGGTCAGAACATGACCTGCGTCTACGTCGCGATCGGGCAGAAGGCCAGCTCGATCAAGAACGTGGTGCGCGCACTCGAGCAACACGGCGCGATGGACTACACCATCGTCGTCGCCGCTTCGGCGTCCGAATCGGCTGCGATGCAGTACGTGTCGGCCTACTCGGGCTGCACGATGGGCGAGTACTTCCGCGACCGCGGCCAGGACGCGCTGATCATCTACGACGACCTGTCCAAGCAGGCCGTGGCCTACCGCCAAGTGTCGCTGCTGCTGCGCCGCCCGCCCGGCCGCGAGGCGTTCCCCGGCGACGTGTTCTACCTGCACAGTCGCCTGCTCGAGCGTGCCGCGCGCGTCAACGCCGAGTACGTCGAGGCGTTCACCAAAGGCGCCGTGAAGGGCAAGACCGGCTCGCTGACCGCGCTGCCGATCATCGAGACGCAGGCCGGCGACGTGTCGGCGTTCGTGCCGACCAACGTGATTTCGATCACAGACGGCCAGATCTTCCTCGAAACGTCGCTCTTCAACAGCGGTATCCGGCCCGCCATCAACGCCGGCATCTCGGTGTCGCGGGTCGGTGGCGCGGCGCAGACCAAGCTGATCAAGGCCCTGTCGGGAGGCATCCGCACCGACCTCGCGCAGTACCGCGAGCTGGCCGCGTTCGCGCAGTTCGCCTCCGACCTCGACGAGGCCACCCGCAAGCAGCTCGACCGTGGTGCGCGGGTCACCGAGCTGCTCAAGCAGGCCCAGTACTCGCCGCTGCCGATCTCGCTGATGGCGGCATCGATCTTCGCGGTCAACAAGGGCTACCTCGACGACGTCGACCTGAAGAAGGTGCTGTCGTTCGAGCACGGCCTGCACCAGCATCTGCAAAGCAGCCACGAGGCGCTGCTGAAGAAGCTCGAGACCGACAAGGCGATGGACAAGGCGGCCGAAGAAGAGTTGGCCGCCGCGATCACCGCCTTCAAGAAGTCCTTCGCGTGACCGACTGGAGCTGACATGGCAGCCGGCAAGGAAATCCGCGCCAAGATCAAGAGCTTCGAGAACACGAAGAAGATCACCAAGGCCATGGAGATGGTCTCGGCCTCGAAGATGCGCAAGACGCAGGACCGCATGCGTGCGGCGCGGCCCTATGGCGACATGATCCGCAACATCACCGCCAACCTGGCGAAGGCGAATCCCGAGTACCGCTCGCCGCTGATGCGCAAGATCGAGGGCACGCCGAAGTCGGTGGGCTTCATCGTCGTCACCACCGACAAGGGTCTGTGCGGCGGCATGAACACCAACATCCTGCGCGCGCTGACGCAGAAGATCCGCGAGGTGCAGGGCGCCGGCGGCAAGGTGCAGGCGGTGGCCATCGGCAACAAGGGGCTGGGATTCCTCAACCGCATCGGTGCCAGAGTGGTGAGCCAGGTGACCCAGATCGGCGACCGCCCGCACATGGACAAGCTGATCGGGCCGGTGATGACGATGCTCGACCTGTTCGCCAGCGGCCAGGTCGATGCGGTGTACCTGTGCTACACGAAGTTCATCAACACGATGACGCAGGAGCCGCTGGTCGAACAGCTGCTGCCGTTGACGGCCGAGCGCCTGCAGCAGAGCGAGAGCGAGAAGTCGCAGTACGCGTGGGACTACATCTACGAGCCCGAGGCGCGGGTGGTCATCGACGCGCTGCTCACGCGCTACATCGAGGCGCTGGTGTACCAGGGCGTGGCCGAGAACATGGCCAGCGAGCAGGCGGCGCGCATGGTGGCGATGAAGGCGGCCACCGACAACGCCGGCAACCTGATCGCCGAGTTCAAGCTCATCTACAACAAGCAACGCCAGGCGGCGATCACCAAGGAATTGAGCGAAATCGTCGGCGGCGCCGCGGCCATCAGTGGCTGACGCAGCGACGACGATTCGGTGAAGGCTGACTTCGGCGCAGCGAAAGTCAAGTAAGCGAAGCGAACGGCCGGAACCAAAACGTGGGCGACTGACGGCCCGCTAGCATCGAATACCGTTTGAAGGATCCACAGAAATGGCACAAGGCAAGATCGTTCAGTGCATCGGCGCCGTGGTCGACGTCGAGTTCCCGCGCGACCAGATGCCCAGGGTGTACGACGCGCTGAAGATGGAGGGCACGGCGCTGACGCTCGAGGTCGAGCAGCAGCTCGGCGACGGCGTGGTGCGCACCATCGCGCTCGGCTCGTCCGACGGCCTGCGCCGCGGCATGATGGTGACCAACACCGGCAACCCGATCACCGTGCCGGTGGGCAAGGCCACGGTCGGGCGCATCATGGACGTGCTCGGCAACCCGATCGACGAGCGCGGCCCGATCGACCAGACACTGACGGCATCGATCCACCGCAAGGCGCCGGCCTATGACGAGCTGAGCCCTTCGACCGAGCTGCTCGAGACCGGCATCAAGGTGATCGACCTGATCTGCCCGTTCGCCAAGGGCGGCAAGGTCGGCCTGTTCGGCGGCGCCGGCGTCGGCAAGACGGTGGCCATGATGGAGCTGATCAACAACATCGCCAAGGCGCACTCGGGCCTGTCGGTGTTCGCCGGCGTCGGCGAACGCACCCGCGAGGGCAACGACTTCTATCACGAGATGATGGAGTCGAAGGTCGTGGTGTCGGAGAACCTGGGCGAGTCGAAGGTGGCCATGGTCTACGGCCAGATGAACGAGCCGCCGGGCAACCGCCTGCGCGTGGCGCTGACGGGCCTGACGATCGCCGAGTCGTTCCGCGACGAGGGGCGCGACGTGCTGTTCTTCGTCGACAACATCTACCGCTTCACGCTCGCCGGCACGGAGGTGTCGGCGCTGCTGGGGCGCATGCCCTCCGCGGTGGGCTACCAGCCGACGCTGGCCGAGGAGATGGGCCGACTGCAGGAGCGCATCACCTCCACCAAGGTCGGCTCGATCACGTCGATCCAGGCGGTGTACGTGCCGGCCGACGACCTGACCGATCCGTCGCCGGCCACCACCTTCGCCCACCTGGACGCCACGGTGGTGCTGAGCCGCGACATCGCGGCGCTGGGGATCTACCCGGCGGTGGACCCGTTGGACTCTACGTCCCGCCAGGTCGACCCGCACGTGGTCGGCGAGGAGCACTACAACACCACGCGCGCGGTGCAACAGACGTTGCAGCGCTACAAGGAGCTGCGCGACATCATCGCGATCCTCGGCATGGACGAGTTGAGCCCGGAGGACAAGCTGGCCGTGGCCCGCGCCCGCAAGATCCAGCGCTTCCTGAGCCAGCCTTTCCACGTCGCCGAGGTGTTCACCGGCAGCCCGGGCAAGTACGTGCCGCTGAAGGAAACGATCCGCGGCTTCAAGATGATCGCCAACGGCGAGTGCGATCAGTTGCCCGAGCAGGCGTTCTACATGGTCGGCACAATCGACGAAGCCATCGAGAAGGCCAAGAAGCTGCAGTAAATGGCCCACCCCCGATGCGCCTTCGGCGCCTTCCCCTCAAGGGGGCGCCGCCAGCGGCCCGGCAAAGCCGAACCCGCGGCGGTCGCTTGGCTTGCGCTGAGTCACGCGCCGGGGGCGGCGCCAATCACTA
>DATIFD010000567.1:0-4802 GCA_035455385.1 Burkholderiaceae bacterium | reverse complement strand
GACGGCGAAGCGCCTTTCAATGCCGCCAGCGGCGGTGGCGGGCTCGCGGCGGACGTGCCCGACCGTGCGCCCTCGAGCGCCGCGTCGTCCGCATGCATGCCGCCGTCGCGGCCCTCGCGCTCCATGGTCAGCGCGCCGCCGCCGTCGCCTGCGACAGCTCGTTTTGCGCCTGCGCGGCGCCGCTGTCGGGCACGATCTCGCCGGCGCGATCGGAGATCTCCGCAAAGCGGGCCGCCACGCGCTCGGCCGCGTCGTCGCCCTGGCCGACGTGCGCGCCGTGCGTCAGCGTGACGTGCGCGCGCGCGAACGTGCCGGCGCCGGCGCACAGGATCGCGCGCGTCGGCGCGTCGTCGGACACCAGGACGAGCAGGCCGGGCGTCACCGACTCGGGCGTCAACTGCTGCAGGATCTGCGGCGGCAGCAGCCCCTCGGTCATGCGCGTGGCCGCGGTCGGCGCCAGGCAGTTGACGCGGATGCCGTCCTTGGCGCCCTCGATCGACAGCGTCTGCATCAGACCGACCAGTGCCATCTTGGCTGCGCCGTAGTTGGCCTGGCCGAAGTTGCCGAACAGGCCCGACGACGAGGTGGTCATCACGATGCGCCCGTAGCGCTGCGCGCGCATGGTCGCCCACACCGCCTGCGTGCAAATCACCGCGCCCATCAGGTGGACATCGACCACGGCCCGGAAGTCCTCCAGCGACATCTTGCCGAAGCTCTTGTCGCGCAGGAAGCCGGCGTTGTTGACCAGGATGTCGACGCGCCCCCATGCGGCCAGCGTGTCATTCACCATCTGCCCGACGGCCGCCTCGTCGGTCACCGACGCGGGGCTGGCCATCGCTGTGCCGCCGGCGGCTCGGATCTCGGCCACCACCGCATCGGCGGCGCTCGGCGTCGCCCCATCGGCCGCGGGCCGGCCGAAATCGTTGACGACGACCTTGGCGCCACGCGCGGCCAGTGCCAACGCGTGCTGGCGCCCCAACCCGCCGCCGGCACCGGTGACGATCGCCACGCGGCCGTCAAAGGAAATGCTCATGTTCGTCTTTCAAAAATTCTGGTATGTTGCCTTCGCCGACGGGATCCGGGTTCATTATCAGGGGAAGATGCACCCCACCCCACCGGTCCTCAGAAAATCGGGTTTGGTGCCCGAGCGAGTGCGCACCAACCGCAGGAGACACCGATGTCGCTGTTCTCGCTCGACGGCAAGGTGGCCGTCATCACCGGATCGTCGCGCGGCATCGGCAAGGCCATCGCCGAGCGCCTGGCCGAGCACGGTGCCAGGGTCGTCATCTCGTCGCGCAAGGCCGAGCCGTGCCAGCAGGTGGCCGCTGCGATCAACGACCGCTTCGGTGCCGGCCGCGCGATCTCGATCCCGGCCAACATCTCGAAGAAGGACGACCTGAAGAACCTGGTCGACAGCACCAACCGCCAGTTCGGCCGCATCGACGTGCTGGTGTGCAATGCGGCGTCCAACCCCTACTACGGCCCGCAGGCCGGCATCGAGGACGAGCAGTTCCGCAAGATCCTCGACAACAACATCGTCGCCAACCACTGGTTGATCAACTTCGCCGTGCCGCAGATGATCGAGCGGCGCGACGGCTCGATCATCATCGTGTCGTCGATCGGCGGGCTGCGCGGCTCGGGCGTGATCGGCGCGTACTGCATCTCCAAGGCGGCCGACATGCAGCTCGCGCGCAACCTGGCGGTCGAGTACGGGCCGCACAACGTGCGCGTCAACTGCATCGCGCCGGGGTTGATCAAGACCGACTTCGCCAAGGCACTGTGGGAAGACGCCGAGATGCTGAAGCAGCGCAACGCCAGCACGCCGCTGCGCCGCATCGGCGAGCCCGACGAGATCGCCGGCGCCGCGGTGTACCTGGCGTCTGCGGCATCCTCGTTCATGACCGGCCAAAGCCTGGTCATCGACGGCGGTGTAACGATATGAACCACCCCCGAAGCGGCCTAGCGGCCGCCTCCCCCTCAAGGGGGCGACGCCGACGGACCGGCAGAGCCGGATCCGTGGCGTCCACTGGGGGATGCGCCGCTGGAGCGGCGCAGATCGCCAAGCCATTGCGCAAGGAGAAGCGATGAGCACGCAGTACGAAGTGCGCGGGGCCACCGCGCTGATCCGCCTCGACAATCCGCCGGTCAACGGCCTCGGCGCCGCGCTGCGCGCGGGGATCCTGCAGTCGCTCGACCGTGCGCTGGCCGACGGCGGCGTCAAGGCGATCGTCGTCACCGGCAGCGAGCGCGCGTTCTCCGGCGGCGCCGACGTCAAGGAGTTCAACACGCCGAACTCGCTGCGCGAGCCACGCCTGCCGGCGCTGATCAGCGCGTTCGAGAACTCGCCCAAGCCGGTGATCGCAGCGATCGCCGGCGTCTGCATGGGCGGCGGTCTCGAGCTCGCGCTCGGCGCGCACTTCCGCGTCGCCAGGAGCGACGCGCAGATCGCGCTGCCCGAAGTGAAGCTCGGGCTGCTGCCCGGCGCCGGCGGCACGCAGCGGCTGCCGCGCGCGATCGGCCTCGAAGCGGCGCTCAACATGATCGTCTCGGGCGCCACCGTGCCGGCGGCCAAGCTCAAGGGCACCGCGCTGTTCGACGACGTGGTCGACGGCGATGTCGTCGCCGCCGCATCGGCCCTGGCCGAGCGCGTGGTGGCCGAGCAGCGGCCGCTCAAGCGCGTGCGCGACCTCAAGGTGAACGACCCGCAGGCCGAGGCCTTCCTGCAGTTCGCGCGCAACACGGTGGGCGCCACGTCGAAGAACTTCCCGGCGCCGGGCAAGTGCGTCGAGGCGGTGTCTTGGTCGCTCGCCAAGCCGATCGACGAGGCGCTGCGCATGGAGCGCGAGGCCTTCCTGTCGCTGATGAACACGCCGGAGTCGCGCGCGCTGCGCCACATCTTCGCCGCCGAGCGTGCGGCCGCGAAGATCGCCGACGTGCCCGACGACACGCCGCTGCGCCCGATCCGCAAGGTGGGGATCATCGGCGCCGGCACGATGGGCGGCGGCATCGCGATGAACTTCGCGAACGCCGGCATCCCGGTCGTCGTTCTGGAAATGAAGCAGGAGGCGCTCGACAAGGGGCTGGGCACCATCCGCAAGAACTACGAGAACACCGCGAAGAAGGGCCGCCTCACGATCGAGCAGGTCGAGCAGCGCATGGGCCTGATCGCGCCGACGCTCGGCTACGACGCGATGAAGGACGTCGACCTCGTGATCGAGGCGGTGTTCGAGAACATCGACGTCAAGCAGCAGGTGTTCAGGACGCTCGACGAGGTGTGCAAGCCCGGCGCGATCCTGGCGTCGAACACGTCGGCGCTGAACTTGAACACCATCGCGTCGTTCACGAAGCGGCCGCAGGACGTGATCGGCCTGCACTTCTTCAGTCCGGCCAACGTGATGCGGCTGCTCGAGATCGTGCGCGGCGACAAGACCGCCGCCGACGTGCTCGCCACCTGCATGGCGATGGCCAAGACGATCAAGAAGATCGGCGTCGTCTCGGGCGTCTGCGACGGCTTCATCGGCAACCGCATGCTGGCGCGCTACGGCGCCGCCGCCAACGGCCTGCTGATGGCGGGCGCGCTGCCGCAGCAGGTGGACAAGGCGCTCGAGAAGTTCGGCTTCGCGATGGGGCCGTTCCGCGTCGGCGACCTCGCGGGCCTCGACATCGGCTGGGCCGGCCGCAAGCGCCGCGCCGCCGAGAACCCGGCCGCAGTCCAGCGCGTGGTGGCCGACGCCATCTGCGAGCAGGGCCGCTTCGGCCAGAAGACCGGCGCCGGCTGGTACCGCTACGCCGCCGGCGCGCGCGATCCGATCCCCGACCCGGTGGTCACCGAGATCATCGAGGCGTTCCGCAAGGAGCGCGGCATCACAGCGCGCAGGGTCAGCGACGACGAGGTGGTCGAGCGCTGCGTGTTCGCGCTGGTCAACGAGGGCGCGCGCATCCTCGACGAGAAGATCGCCGCGCGCGCCAGCGACATCGACATCGTCTACCTGAACGGCTACGGCTTTCCGCAACACCGCGGCGGCCCGATGCTGCATGCCGACATCGTGGGCCTGCCCAACGTCGTGCGCTCGCTCAAGCGCTTCGCCGCCGACCCGGGCGCCGAGGCCTGGTGGCAGCCGGCACCGCTGCTGACCCGTCTGGCCGACGACGGCAAGACCTTCAACTGAATCGAGGACTGCAACATGACCACCGATGCAGTGATCGTCTCCACCGCGCGCACCGGGCTGGCCAAGAGCTGGAAGGGCGCGTTCAACATGACCTACGGCGCGACGCTGGCCGCGCACGCGATCACCCATGCCGTGCAGCGCGCCGGCATCGACCCGGCCGAGGTGGAAGACGTCATCCTCGGCACCGCCAGCCCGGAGGGCACCACCGGCGGCAACATCGCGCGCGTGGCCGCGCTGCGCGCCGGGCTGCCGGTCACCGCCGCCGGCGTCACGATCAACCGGTTCTGTTCGTCGGGCCTGCAGGCGATCGCGATGGCCGCGCAGCGCATCATCGTCGACCAGGTGCCGGTGATGGTGGCCGGTGGCGTCGAGAGCATCTCGTGCGTGCAGAACGAGGCCAACCGCCACATGCGCGTCGACCCGGCGATGACCGAGATCAAGCCCGAGATCTACTGGACGATGCTGCAGACCGCCGAGCAGGTGGCCAAGCGCTACAAGATCGACCGCGAGCGCATGGACCGTTATGGTGCGGCCAGCCAGCAAAAGGCCACGGCCGCGCTCGAGGCCGGCAAGTTCAAGGACGAGATCGCGCCGATCACCGTGACCGCCGGCGTGGCCGATGCCGTGATGGGC
>DATIFD010000566.1:0-6829 GCA_035455385.1 Burkholderiaceae bacterium | reverse complement strand
ATCCCCGAGGCGATGATCCCGAGCGCGATCGCGGTGTTGCCGTTGACGACGATCTGCGGGACCTTCGACTTGGTCGCTGGGATGCGGTAACTGAACGACAGGTTGGCATCGCCCCAGGCGGCGCCCGCCTCGTACAGCGCGACGTTGCTGCGGATGACCTTCTCTTCCTTCTTGCCGAAGATGCGCGCGATCTGCTCGCGTGCGAGTTGCGCGTCCAGACCGTAGAGGTTGCACAGCATCCCGAGCACGAACATGTTCTTGCCGCGCCGCGGGTCGCCGACCAGCGCGCGACAGCACTCCTCCAGAGGCACCTCGATCACGTTGTAGCCGTCCTGGCGCAACGCGGCGACGGTCTTCGTGTACGAGGTGACGATTTCCGGATCGCGGTGCGCCGCCCACATGTTCTCGAGCAGGATCGTCGCGCCGGGCTTGAGCTCGGCGGCCTGCACGCGGCCGATCAGCACCTGCTCGTTGAAAGCCACGACAAGGTCGGTCTGGTCGCCGCCGTTGGTGACGCGTTGCGAGCCGATGCGGATGCGGATGCCGCTGGCGCCGGCGACGCTGCGGGCCGGCGGCTGGATCTCGGCGGGGATGATCTCGGTGGTCCAAATGCCGTTGCCCATGCGTGCGGCGATGGCCGCCAGCGACTGACCGCAGCGCTGAGCGCCCTCGCCGGAGTCGCTAATGACTTCGACGATGTGCTCGCGCAGCGGCGCATTGGCACGCTCAGCGCGCTTGGCGGTGGTGTCGGGCTCGAGGGTGGCGGTGTCGTTCATCTTGATGCAGCATGCGCCAGGGTTCAGGCCAAGTGCACGCGGGTGTAGTTGCGTTCGCTGCGCGTGATGCCGAACAGCCGGTCGCCAGGTTCCGCGGGTAGCGGTCGATAGACGACATCGGAGTCGCGCAGGCCGAGATACGACTTCATAGCGCGCGCAGCCCGCCGGCCGGCGCCCATCGCCTGGATCACGGTCGCAGCGCCGGTGACGATGTCGCCGCCGGCATAGACACCGGCGATCGACGTGGCCAGATCGTCGTCGGTTGCGATGTAGCCGCGCTGGTCGAGCTTGAGGCCCGAGGTCTGGCCAAGGATCGGGTTGGCGTTGGTGCCGATGGCGAACACGACCATGTCGGTCGCGATCTCGAAGGCGCTGCCGGGCACTGGCACCGGGCGGCGGCGGCCCGAGGCGTCGGGCTCACCGAGCTCCATGCGCTCGCAGCGCATCGCGCGCACGTTGTGCTGGTCGTCGCCGATCAGTTCGGTCGGACTGGTCAGCCAGTGGAACTCGACGCCCTCCTCCTGCGCGTGGTGGATTTCTTCGACGCGCGCGGGCGCCTCCTTCGACGTGCGCCGATAGACACAGGTGACCTTCTCGGCGCCCAAGCGCAGCGACACGCGCAGCGCATCCATCGCGGTGTTGCCGGCGCCGATCACCGCCACGCGCCTGCCCGGCTGCAGCGGGGTGTCGTAGTTGGGAAAGTCTCTGGCGCGCATGAGGTTGCAGCGTGTCAGCAGCTCGTTGGCTGAAAGCACGCCGCCGAGGGACTCGCCGGCGATGCCCATGAAGCTCGGGTAGCCGGCGCCGGTGCCGACGAACACTGCGTGGAAACCCATCTGGGTGAGCATCTGTTCGACGGTGAACAGCCGCCCGACCAGCGTGTTGCACTCGAAGCGGACGCCGAGCCGGGCGAGCTTGTCGATCTCGGCATCGACCACGGTCTTGGGCAGCCGGAAGTCGGGGATACCGTACTTGAGCACACCACCGGGTTCCTGGAAGGCCTCGTAGACCACGACCTCGCAGCCGGCCTTGGCGAGGTCGGCGGCACAGGCCATGCCGGCCGGCCCCGAGCCGACGATGCCGACCCTGAAGCGATTGCGCTCGATATAGGGGACATTGGCCCAGCCCTCGGCGATGGCCATGTCACCGACAAAGCGCTCGAGCCGCCCGATCGCCACCGGCTCGAGCGACTCGCCGACCGTGCAGACGCCTTCGCACTGGTTCTCCTGCGGACAGACGCGGCCACAGACCGACGGCAGCAGGTTGGTATCGGTGATGACGTCGTACGCGCCGTGGAAGTTCTTGCCGGCGATCTTCAGGATGAAACCCGGAATGTCGATACCTACCGGGCAGCCACGCACGCACGGCTGGTCGGCGCAGTCGAGGCAGCGTTCGGCCTCGACCAGCGCGTCCTCCAGGCGGTAGCCGCAAGCCACTTCGTCGAAGTTCTTGATGCGCGCCTCCGGGCGCTGCTCCGGCATCGGCGTGCGTGCCTGCGGAATGGTCCGGATGGTCTTCTTCTTCGCCATGCGGGCTCCTGCAGCGATGATCGTGGCGCAGGATCAGCGGCCGTGGCCTGCGCCTGCCCCCTGGGCTGCGGACTGCAGGCGGCAGCTGGCCTGCCACTGTTCGAGGGCGGCCTTCTCGGAAGGGCGGTAGCGGGACAGGCGCGCCATCAGGTCGTCGAAGTCGACTTCATGGCCGTCGAAATCAGGCCCGTCGACGCACGCGAACTTGACTCGGTCGCCGACCTTGACGCGGCAGCCGCCGCACATGCCGGTGCCATCGACCATCACGGGGTTCAGACTCACCACGGTCCTGATGCCCTTGGCTCGCGTAACCTCTGCGCAGCTCTTCATCATGACCGGGGGGCCGATCGCCACCACCTCGTCCACGTCGGGGTGGCGCTCAATGGCTTGGCGGATGCCATCGGTGACCAGGCCCTTGATGCCGGCCGAGCCGTCGTCGGTGCAGATGATGAGCTCGTCACAGCAGGCACCGAACTTGTCCTGCCAGAACATCAGAGACTTGTTGCGGAAGCCCAGCACGCCGATGACGCACGCATTGCTTTCCTTGTAGCCACGGGCCTGCGGATAGATCGGCGCCACTCCCAAGCCCCCGCCGACACAAATCACCTTCTTGGCCTGGCCGATGTGGCTGGGAATGCCCATCGGCCCGACGACGGCATGCAGCTGCGTGCCGACGCGGCAGTTCTGCTGCATCTCCCGCGTGGTCTTGCCGACCGCCTGTATGACCAGGGTGACGGTGCCTTCGCCGCGATCGAAGTCTGCGATCGTCAGTGGAATACGCTCGCCGTGCTCATGAGCCATCACGATCACGAACTGGCCGGGCTGCGCGGCCTTGGCCATCTGCGGATGGCGGATCTTGAGCAGGTAGGTGACGTCCGAGAAGTCTTCGCGCGCAACGATTTCGAATGCGGCCATGACGGCACTCCTAGCAGCACCGCGAGCGTTCGGCATCATGGCCTGACGACGGCTGGCAACGCTCGACAGCGACGGCGCAGGCCAGGAGATGTCGGACGCATGCAGCGTAGCGGCGTGACGCCGGCATCCCATTGAGAAAGCTCAAAGGGCGACGGAGTTGCGCAGGTCAGCGAGCCTTCGGCGACGCCAACTCGGCGCCTGACCCTACCGTCTGGCCGTCAGCCGCTGGCGGTCAGCGCAGCGACGCGTTGATCTTGGCGAGCGTCAGCGGGCCCGGGCACAGCTCGGGCTCGTTCAGGGTATTGAGCGGCTTGCGCGAGGTGTTGAGCGCGCCGTGCAGGTCGTCGGCCTTCGGGTCGACGTAGATCAGCCCGGTCACCACCTCGCCACGCGCCTGGTGCGCCTGCAGGTGGTTCATCGCACCGAGCCGGTCGGTGGCTTCGTAATCAGCGTGCAGCTTGCGCAGCCGCATCACGCTGCCGTCGTACTGCGGCAGGTCGAGCGCCTCCCCCGGTTCCGGCGCGGCCTTGATCTCGGGAGCCAGCGCGATGAAGTCGATGCGGTTGAGCGCCTCGTTGTGCTGTCGCACGTGATCGTAGCTGCGCGTGCTGCCGGCGTGGTTGTTGAACGCCACGCACGGGCTGATGACGTCGAGGAACGCCGCACCGCCGTGGCCGATCGCGCCCTTGATCAACGGCACCAGCTGCGCCTTGTCGCCTGAGAAGCCGCGTGCGACGTAGGTCGCGCCGAGCTGCAGCGCCATGCCGACTAGGTCGACCGGCGAATCGTTGTTGACCGCGCCCTTCTTGCTCTGACTGCCGCGGTCGGCGGTGGCCGAGAACTGCCCCTTGGTGAGGCCGTAGACGCCGTTGTTCTCGACGATGTAGACCATGCGCACGCCGCGGCGCATCGCGTGCGCGAACTGGCCGAGCCCGATCGACGCCGAGTCGCCGTCGCCCGACACACCAAGGTACAGCAGGTCGCGGTTGGCGAGGTTGGCGCCGGTCAGCACGCTGGGCATGCGGCCGTGCACCGTGTTGAAGCCATGGCTCGCGCCGAGAAAGTAGTCCGGCGTCTTCGAGCTGCAGCCGATACCCGACAGCTTGGCCACGCGGTGCGGCTCGATGTCGAGCTCCCAGCAGGCCTGCACGATAGCCGCCGAGATCGAATCGTGGCCGCAGCCGGCGCACAGCGTCGAGACCTTGCCTTCGTAATCGCGCCGCGTGTAGCCGACCTTGTTCCTGGCCAGCGTCGGGTGGTGCAGGCGTGGTTTGGTGATATACGTCATGGCGTGTCAGGCTCTCTCGCGCCGCGGCGAGACAGCGAGCGCGTGGACGTGCTTGGTGATGGTGTCGGTGATGAAGCGGGCGGTGATCGGGGTGCCGTCGTAGTGCAGCACCGCGATCAGCGACGCCGGGTCGATCTGCAGCTCGTTAATCAGCAGCGTGCGCATCTGCGCATCGCGGTTCTGCTCGACCACGAACACGTGGTCGTGGGTGGCGATGAACTCGCGCACGCTGGCGGGGAACGGAAACGCCCGCAGCCGCATCGCATCGAGGTGGATGCCCTCGCCGGCCAGCGAGACCAGCGCCTCGTCCATCGCCGGCGCAGTGGAGCCGAAGTAGATGACGCCGAGCCGCGTCTTCCTGGCGGCCGCGCGCACCAGCGGCGCCGGCACGAGATTGGCCGCGGTGTCGAACTTCTTCAGCAGCCGCTGCACGTTGTAGATGTAGTCCGGGCCGGCTTCGGAGTAGCGCGCATAGGCGTCGCGCGTCGTGCCGCGCGTGAAGTACGCACCTAGGGCCGGGTGCGTGCCGGGCAACGTGCGCCACGGAATGCCGTCGCCATCGACGTCCTTGTAGCGGCCGAAATCCCTGCCCGCCTCGAGCTCGGCGGCCGTCATCACCTTGCCGCGGTCGTAGTGGCGGTCGGCCTCCCAGGCCAGCGGCTCGCACAGGCGCTGGTTCATGCCGATGTCGAGATCGGTCATCACGAACACCGGCGTCTGTAGCCGGTCGGCCAAATCAAGTGCGGTGGCCGCGTGCTCGAAGCACTCGGCCGGGTCCTGCGGCAGCAGCATCACGTGCTTGGTGTCGCCGTGCGACGCATAGGCACACGAGATCAGATCCGCCTGCTGCGTTCGCGTCGGCATGCCGGTCGAAGGCCCACCGCGCTGCACGTTGATGATCGTCAGCGGGATCTCGGCGAAGTACGCCAGACCGATGAACTCGGTCATCAGCGAGACACCGGGGCCCGAAGTAGCGGTGAACGCGCGTGCACCGTTCCAGCCGGCGCCGGTGACGATGCCGATCGACGCGATCTCGTCCTCGGCCTGGATGATCGCGAAGCGATGCTCGCCGGTGTCGGGGTCAACGCGCAGCTTGCGGCAGTACCTCTCGAACGCCTCGGCTAGCGATGACGACGGCGTGATCGGGTACCACGCGCAGACGGTGGCACCGCCGTAGACGCAGCCGAGCGCGGCCGCCGAGTTGCCGTCGACGAAAATGCGCGCGCCCACCGCGTCGGAGCGCTTGACGCGCAGCCCGATCGGCGGCCTCAGGTGGTCGGTGGCGAAGCTGCGCCCGGCGTGCAGCGCGCGCACGTTGCTCTCGAGCAGCCGCTCCTTGCCCTTGTACTGCTCGGAGAACAGCTTCTCGATGACGGCGGGGTCCACCTCCATCAGCACCGACAGCGCGCCCAACACCATGATGTTCTTGAACAGCGTGCGCTGGCGCGGGTCCTCGTAGGTGGCGTTGCAGATCGCCGTGACCGGCATGCCGATCACCGTGATGTCGCTGCGAAAGGCGCTCTCGGGCAGCGGCTTGGTGCTGTCGTAGAAGAGGTAGCCTCCCGGTTCGACCTCGGCGACGTCCTGCGCCCAGGTCTGCGGGTTCATCGCCACCATCATGTCGATGCCGCCGCGCCGCCCGAGCCAGCCCTTCTCGCTGACGCGCACCTCGTACCAGGTGGGCAGGCCCTGGATGTTGCTCGGGAAGATGTTGCGCGGGCTGACGGGCACCCCCATGCGCAGGATCGCCTTGGCGAACAGCTCGTTGGCCGACGCCGACCCCGAGCCGTTGACGTTGGCGAACTTGACGACGAAATCGTTGACCGCTTCGATGCGCTTCATACCGAGACCCTCACGCGCTGCACTGCCGGGCTTGTGTCGCGGCATGCCGGCCCGGCCTTGGTGGTCTGCAGCAGGAACTTCTGCATGTCCCATGCACCGGTGGGGCAGCGCTCGGCGCACAGGCCGCAGTGCAGACAGACGTCCTCGTCCTTGACCATGACGCGGCCGGTCTTCAGCGGGGCGCCGACATAGAGGTCCTGCGTCTGGTTGGCCGCGGGCGCGCTCAGGCGCGCGCGCAGTTCGGTCTCGTCACCGTTGACCGTGAACGTGATGCAGTCCATCGGGCAGATGTCGACGCAGGCGTCGCACTCGATGCACAGCTTGTCGGTGAACACCGTCTGGACGTCGCAGTTCAGGCAGCGCTCGGCCTCCTTGTAGCCGGTCGCCGGGTCGAACCCGAGTTCGACCTCCATCTTCACGTCCTTCAGCGCCACAGCCTTCTCGCGCAGCGGCACGCGGTAGCGGCGGTCGTTGGCGAT
>DATIFD010000565.1:0-6743 GCA_035455385.1 Burkholderiaceae bacterium | reverse complement strand
AGCGGCCTGGCGGCCGCCTCCCCCCCGGGGGGGCAACGCCAGCGGACCGGCGGAGCCGGATCCGCGGCGTTCACTTGGGGACGCGCCGCTGGAGCGGCGCGGCTCGACTCCGGCCACCTCATCGCATAGCGCGGCGGTGGCGTCAGGATGGCGCATGCCAGCCCTGGCCATCGCCGCCTTCGTGCTGCTGGCCGTGCTCGGGCTGGTGGCGCCGAAGTGGCTGACCTACCTGATCACGATGTCGGCCGGCAACGGGCTGGTGTCGCTGGGCATCGTGACCCTGATGCGCGGCGGCGTGGTGCCGTTCGGCCAGGGCATGGTGTTCGCGATCGGCGGCTACACCGCGGCGCTGCTGTTCAACAAGCTGGGCGTCACCGACGCGCTGGGTCTCGCGCTGGCCGGCGGCGTGGCGGCCACGCTGATCGCGCTGCCGTTCGCGCCGCTGCTGGCGCGTTACCGCGGCATCTTCTTCGCGATGCTGACGCTGGCGCTGTCGATGGTGACCTACGGCCTGGGCATGAAGCTCGACATGCTGGGCGGCTCCGACGGCTTCAACGTCGGCCGCGCCACCGTGTTCGGCTGGCGGCCGCCCGACGCGCAGCTGGGCTACGTGCTGTACCTGCTGACGGTGGGCGTGGCCACAGTGATGGCGCTGCTGGCGCGCGTGTACTTCGATTCCACCCGCGGCCTCGTCACGCTGGCCGCGCGCGACAACGAGCTGCGTGTCGAATACCTCGGTGGTTCGGTGCGCCGCGCGATGGCGGTGAACTTCCTGATCGCGGCCTTCTGCGGCGGCATCGGCGGCGCGCTGGTGGTGCTGTCGCTGGGCCACATCGAGCCGCAGTTCAGCTACTGGACGACCTCGGGCGAGTTCGTGTTCGTCGCCATCCTCGCCGGCTGGCAGAGCGTGGCCGCGGTGTTCGTGGCCAGCACCGTGCTCGAGGTGGTGCGCTCGTTCTCGAGCGCCTACTTCCCGAACACCTGGCAGCTGGCGCTGGGGCTGTTCCTGCTGTTCGTGATCCGCTTCCTGCCGCGCGGCATCGGCTCGCTGTGGATCGGCCGGAGCGGTCGGTGACGAGCGCGCTGCTGGAAGCGCAAGGCGTCGGCAAGCGCTTCGGCGCGGTGGTGGCCGCGGCCGAGCTGAACGTCGGCGTGCGCGCCGGCGAGCGCGTCAGCCTGATCGGCAGCAACGGTGCCGGCAAGACGACCTTCGTCAACATGATCACCGGCTACCTCAAGCCCGACGTCGGGCACATCCGCTTCGACGGCCGCGACATCACCGCGCTGCACCCGCGCGCGATCGTCGGCCTCGGCGTGGCGCGCTCGTTCCAGATTCCGCAGCTGTTCGGCGAGCTCACCGTGCTCGACAACATGCTGGTGGCCAGCGCCTGCCACGGCCGGCACCTGAGCCATTGGCAGGCCGCGCGCAACGGCACGGCGGTGGCGCGCGCCGAGTCGCTGCTGCAGCGCTTCGGCCTGGCGGAACACCGCGACCGCCGCGTCGTCGAGCTGCCCGGCGGCGTGCGCAAGCTGCTCGACATCGCGATGGCGCTGACCGTGCGGCCCAAGCTGCTGCTGCTCGACGAGCCGACCAGTGGCGTGTCGGCCGAGGAGAAGTTTCCGATGATGGACACCATCATGGCAGCGCTCGGCACCGAGCGCGACACCACGGTGCTGTTCGTCGAGCACGACATGGACATCGTCGGCCGCTACGCCGACCGCGTGATCGCGTTCTACAGTGGCCGCATCATCGCCGACGACGTGCCGGCGAAGGCGCTGGCCGCCGACGACGTGCGCCGCTACGTCACCGGCGAGCTGTTGCAGGAATGAGGGCGCGACTTTGCTGACGATCGAAGGCATCCACGTGTCCATCCAGTCGGTGGTGGCGTTGCGCGGCCTGTCGCTCGTCGTGGCCGACGGCACGATGGTCGGGCTGGTCGGCCGCAACGGCGCCGGCAAGACGACGCTGATGCGCACCGTGATGGGCCACCTCACGCCCAGCCAGGGCCGCATCGCGTTCGACGGCCAGGAGTTGACCGCGCTGCCGCGCCACGCGCGCGCAGGCCTCGGGCTGGGCTACATGCCGGAAGACCGCGGCCTGGTGCCCGAGCTGACCGTCGAGGAGAACATCCTGGTGCCGGTGTGGGTGAATCCGGCGCTAAAGGTCGACGAGCGCCTCGCACTCGTCTACCGCGTGCTGCCGGAGTTGAACGAGATGCGCGACCGGCGCGCGCTGCTGCTGTCGGGCGGCCAGCAGAAGCTGGTGGCGCTGGCGCGCGCGCTGGCCGTCGGCACGCGCCTGTTGCTGCTCGACGAGCCGTTCGAAGGCGTGGCGCCGGCGTTGTCCAAGCGGCTGGCCGAGGTGATCGCGGGCCTCAAGGGCAGCCGCATCGCGGTGTTGATCTCGCAGAGCGACCTCAACCACTCGCGCTCGCTGCTCGATGCCGAGTTCGTGATCGAGCGCGGCGCCAACGTGGTGCCCGCCGCGGCGTAGGGGCCGCCATGGACCACTGGTTCCCCTACGCGATGCCGGCGCGGCGCGCCGAGGCGCTGTACGGCGACCGGCTCGTGCGCTGCTTCGCACCGCGACCGCGCAACCTGCAGGCGATGTTCGCCGCCGCGTGCGAGCGCGCACCGCAGGGCACCGCGCTGGTGTGCGACGGCGAGCGCTTCACCTATGCCCGGTGCGACGCCGTCGCGCGGCGGCTGGCGGCGGCGTTCGCCTCGCGCGGCGTGGCGCGCGGCGATCGCGTCGTGATGTTCATCGACAACCGGGCCGAGTTCGTGTTCGTCTGGCTCGCACTGCAGCGGCTCGGGGCGATCGCGGTTCCGGTGGGCGTGCGCGAGCAGCGGCCGGGGCTCGCGTACATCGCCCGGCAGTGTGGCGCGGTCGCGATCGTTGCCGACGCCGCGCTCGCCGAGCGCCTGCCCGATGCGCAGGAGGCACCGGCGCTGCGGCTGCGCGTGAGCATCGGCGGCGCTGCCGCGGGCTGCACCGCCTACGAAAGCCTGCTCGCGCACGACGGCGCCGCGGCCGCCGCCGACCCTGCGGAGACCGACGTTGCGGTGATCCTGTATACCTCGGGCACCACCGGCAACCCCAAGGGCGCGATGCTCACGCATCTGAACGTCGTGCACTCGGTGCTGCACTACCAGACGGGCATGCGCCTGGTCGAGCGCGAGGTGTCGGCGCTGGCGGTGCCGGCCAGCCACGTGACGGGGCTGGTCGCGATCATCCTGACGATGTTCGGCGTGGCGGGCACCACCGTGATCGTGCGGTCTTTCAAGGCAGGGCCGTTCATCGAGCTGATGCAGCGCGAGCGCGTGACCCACACGCTGATGGTGCCGGCGATGTACAACCTGTGCCTGTTGCAGCCGTCGTTCGCGCAGGCCGATCTGAGCGCCTGGCGCGTCGGCGGCTACGGCGGCGCGCCGATGCCGGTGGCGACGATCGACGCGCTGGCGCGCCAGCTGCCCGGGTTGACGCTGCTCAACTGCTACGGCGCCACCGAGACCACGTCGCCGGCCACGATGATGCCGATGGGCGAGACGCGCGCTCATGCCGACAGCGTCGGCGTCGCGCTGCCGTGCGCCGAGGTGCGCGTGATGGACGACGAAGGCCGCGAGCTCCCGCCCGGCCAGACCGGCGAGCTGTGGATCGCAGGGCCGATGGTCGTGCCGGGCTACTGGGCCAACCCCGAGGCGACCCGGGCCTCGTTCACCGCCGGCTGGTGGCATTCGGGCGACCTCGGCGCGGTCGACGCTCAAGGCTACGTGCGCGTGTTCGACCGCAAGAAGGACATGCTCAACCGCGGCGGCTTCAAGATCTACTCGGTCGAGGTCGAGAACGTGCTGATGGCCTGGCCCGGCATGGTCGAGGCCGCGGTGGTGGGGCGCCCGTGCCCGGTGCTGGGCGAACGCGTGCACGCCTTCGTGCACGCCCCGGGTCTCGCCACCGACGATGCCGCGCTGCTCGCGTTCTGCGCCGAGCGGCTGGCCGACTACAAGGTGCCCGAGACCGTCACCTGGTGCGATGCACCGCTGCCACGCAACGCCAACGGCAAGGTGATGAAGCGCACGCTGCGCGAACGGCTGACGCCCGATCGATGACGGCCGCCGGCGGCCGCCGCCTGAGCCGACTCACGATGCCGCGGCGCAGCGTGTGATCCACTGAGCCGCATGTCGGCAACCGGCCTTCCCTCGCACGACACGGCGCACGACGCGGCGGCGAGCTGGCATGCGATGCCGGCCGCCCAGGCGCTCGCGGCGCTGGGCAGCGACGCAGCCACCGGGCTCGACACCGCGACAGCCGCGGCCCGGCTTCTCCAGCACGGCCCCAATGCGTTGCCGGAGGCGCCGCGCCGCTCGGCGTTCGGCCTCTTCGTGCGCCAGTTCATGAGCCCGCTGATCGGCATCCTGTTGGCCGCCGCGGTGCTCGCCGCGACCTTGGGCCACCACACCGACGCGCTGGTGATCCTGGTGGTGGTGCTGACCAACGCGGTGATCGGCGCCGTGCAGGAAGGCCGCGCCGAGCGCTCGATGGCCGCGTTGCGGGAGCTGGCGACCCTGACGGTGCGCGTGCGGCGCGCGCAGCGCGAGCTGTCGATCGCGGCGCACGATCTGGTGCCCGGCGACGTGCTGCTGCTTGCCGCGGGCGACTCGATCGCCGCCGACGCACGGCTGCTCGAGGCGGCACAGCTGCAGGTGGCCGAAGCGGCATTGACCGGCGAGTCGGTGCCGGTGGCCAAGTCGACCGCGGTATTGCCCGGGAGCGCCGCCCTCGCCGACCGCCACAACATGGTCTATTCGGGCACGCACGTCACCGCCGGGCGGGCCAGCGCGCTGGTGGTGGCCACCGGCCGCAACACCGAGGTCGGCCGCATCGCCGGCCTCACTGCGCAGGGCGGCGAGGTCAAGACGCCGCTGGCCGAACGCATCGAGCGCTTCGGACGCTGGCTGCTGTGGGCCGCGCTGGCGCTGTTCGTGGCGGTGCTGGCGCTGGGCGCGTTGCGCCGCCTGCCGCTGGACGACGTGCTGATGGTGGCGATCAGCCAGATGGTGTCGATGGTGCCCGAGGGCCTGCCGGTGGCGATGACGATCGCGCTGGCGGTGGGCATGCAGCGCATGGCGGCACGCGGCGCGATCGTGCGGCGGCTCGGCGCGGTGGAGACGCTCGGCTCGACCTCGGTGATCTGCAGCGACAAGACCGGCACGCTGACGCGCAACGAGATGACGGCCAGCGCCGTCTGGCTGCCAGGCGGCACCGAGATCGCGGTGCAGGGCAGCGGCTACCTGCCGCACGGCGCGCTGAGCGCTTCGCCGCCGGCGCTGCTGCCGCTGCTGCATGCCGCGGTGCTGTGCAACGACGCGGCGCTGCTGCCGCCGGAGGACGAGCGAGCCGGCTGGAGCGTGCGCGGCGACCCGACCGAGGGCGCCCTGAAAGTGCTGGCACGCAAGGCCGGGCTCGACCTCGACGCGCTCGAACGCGCCGCGCCGCGCGAGGCCGAATGGCCGTTCGACGCCGACACCAAGCTGATGGCCACGCGCCACCGCAGCGCCGATGCACCGCGTCGGGTGTTCATCAAGGGCGCGCCGGAGGCGGTGCTGCGGCTGTGCGCCGCCGACGGCGCGGCCGTGCTGCACCACGCGCGTGCCGCCGCCGATGCCATGGCCGCGCGGGCCTTGCGCGTGCTCGCGTTCGCGACCGTCGACGACGATCCGCTCGACGAGCAGGCCGGCTTCGACGCGCTGGCCGGCCGGGCCCGCCTGCTGGGCCTGATCGGCGAGATCGACCCGCCGCGCCTGGAGGTCAAGGCCGCGGTGGCATCGTGCCGCGCCGCCGGCGTGCGGCCGGTGATGGTCACCGGCGACCACAAGCTGACGGGGCTGGCGATCGCGCGGTCGACGGCGAGGAGCTCGAGCGCATGGGCGAGCCCGAGCTGCTCGACGAGATCCACCGCATCGCCGTCTTCGCGCGCGTGCATCCGGCGCAGAAGCTGCGCATCGTGCAGGCGCTGCAGGCCCACGGCGAGGTGGTCGCGATGACCGGCGACGGCGTCAACGACGCGCCGGCGCTGGCGCGCGCCGATGTCGGCGTGGCGATGGGCATCAGCGGCACCGACGTGGCCAAGAGCGCGGCGGAGATCGTGATCACCGACGACAACTTCGCCACCATCGTGGCCGCCGTCGAGCAGGGGCGCCTGGTCTACGCCAACGTCAAGAAGGTGCTGCTGTTCCTGTTCGTCACGTCGATCGACGAGGTGCTCGTGCTGCTGCTGGCGCTGCTGGGGGGCTACCCGTTGCCGCTGGCCGCGGTGCAGGTGCTGTGGATCAACATCGTCACCGAAGGCACGTTGACCGTGAACCTGGTGATGGACCCGCCAGAGGGCGACGAGATGCGCCGCGCACCGCTGCCGCGCGCCGACCCGCTGTTCGATCGCGGCATGCTTTGGCGGATGGCGCTGATGACGCCGCTGGCCGCCGCGGTGACCTTCGGCTGGTTCGCCTGGCGCACCGCCGCCGGCGCGCCGACGGCGCTGGTGCAGACGGAGACCTTCTCGCTGCTGGTGATGTGCCAGTGGTTCAACGTGCTCAGCTGCCAGTCGGCGAAGCGCTCGGCGCTGCGTCTGGGCGTGCTGCGCAACCCGTGGCTGGTGGGCGGCCTGCTGATCAGCGTGGCGTTGCAGGCCGCGGTGATCTACCTGCCGGCGCTGAACACCTGGTTCCACACGGCGCCGATCGAG
>DATIFD010000564.1:0-3391 GCA_035455385.1 Burkholderiaceae bacterium | reverse complement strand
ATGCCACTGTTCTGCGCAACGGCATCCTGATGCCGCCGGCGCCCGGCATCACGCGCCAGTTCCGCGTGTTGATCGAGTTTCAACCCGCGATGGCGCTGTTGGCGTTCTTCCTCGGGACCGCGGCGACGCTCTTGGCGACGACTCTGGCCGCCATTCGCGTGGTGCGGATGCCGATCGGCGAAGCGCTGCGGGCCGTATGACGGTGGCCTCACAGGATTGCGCCCGCGCAACGCGTATTCCGGCAAGAGCTGGTAGCGTGGCGCGCAGCACCAAGCCGAGGGAGGTGTGTCATGAGTCTTTCATCGCTTGTGCGTGCCGCTGCCCGTCTGGCGTCGGGGAGCGCCCTCGCGCTGTTCTGCGGCCAGGCGCTGGCGCAGTACGGCAACGTCGATCGCGTGGTCGTGTTCGGCTCGAGTCTGAGCGACACGGGGAACGCCTTCGTCTGGTTGTCCGAGCCGGCCAATCAGGGTTGCGGCACTCGGCTGAACGTGCCGCCGTACGACGCGCTGGACGACAACCTGACGCCCGAGGGCCCCTATGCCAAGGGTGGCCACCACGTCACGAACGGCGCGACCTGGGTCGAGGACCTGGCGCGCCACCTGGCGCTTGCCGGCAACGCGCGGCCGGCCCTGCGCCACGGTGGCGGCAAGGCCAGCAACTACGCCGTGTTCGGGGCGCGGGCAGTGACCTTCCCGTGCCGCTTCAGCCTGCCGGAGCAGGTCGGCGCGTACCTCACCGACTTCCCGCAGACCTCGGGGCAGACCCTGGTGGCGCTGGAGATCGGCAGCAACGACGTGCGCGACGCGCTGGTGGCGGCGGCGTTGCTGGGGCAGGATCCGACGCCGTTGCTGCAGCAAGCCCTCGCCAGCCTGGCTGATCGGGTCGGCCTGCTGCAGGCCTACGGGGCACGCAAGTTCCTGTTCGTCAACGTGCCCGACATCGGCAAGACCCCGGCGGTGCGTCAGGTCGACGCACAGTTCCCGGGCTTCGCGGGCTTGGCGACAGCGCTGTCGCAGGCCTACAACCAGGGCCTGGCCGGCGTCGTCCAGTACGTCAACGGTACCGGCGCCCAGGCGCGCGTGCTGGACGTCTACACGTTGCTGAACCAGGTCGTCGCCGATCCGGCGGCCTATGGCATGACCGACACCAGCACCGCATGCGTGACGCCGAACGTACCACCCTTCCAATGCAAGACGCCGGACAGCTACGTCTTCTGGGACGGCATCCACCCGACGCGGGCCATGCACGCGATCGTTGGACAGCAGGCGATCGTGGTGGTGTCTGCGCCCTGAGAGCCGGGCGTGCCGTTCGCGCGGCAACGCTCTCGTCGGACCTCGAATGCAGGGCTCACGACCCTGTGTTCGGCGTCCAAGCGAATCACGCGGACGTGACGTGGGTTCGCTGAGCGCCATGCCCGAGCGGATGCTTTCGTCTATCGGCCTGCGCTTCGACTGACGAGACGCCGCGTCGATGCCCGGCGATTGACGCCGGTCAACGCCGCGGCGACGTCGGTGCTTACGCTGCGCCGCATGAGCAGGCCACCGGGCATCGATGCGTTGCGCGACCCCCTCGTCAATCGGGGGACGGGCTTCTCGCTCGAGGCGCGCGAACGGCTGGGCCTGACCGGGTTGCTGCCGCCGCAGGTCGAGCCGATCGAGGTGCAGGCCGCGCGCGTGCTCGCCGCGGTGCGGGCGAAGCCGTCGCCGATCGAATGGTATGCGCATCTGGCGGCGCTGCAGAACGACAACGAGACGCTGTTCTTCCGCACGCTGATCGACCATCTCGAGGAGCTGCTGCCGGTGGTCTACACGCCGACCGTGGGTCAGGCCTGTCTCGAGTGGAGCCGCCGGTACCAGCGGCCGCGCGGGTTGTACATCACGCTACGCGAGCGCGGCCGCATCCGCGACGTGCTGCGGCGCTGGCTGCAGCCTCGGGTGGGCGTCATCGTCGTCACCGACGGCGGCCGCATCCTCGGCCTGGGCGACCTCGGCGCCAACGGCATGGGCATTCCGATCGGCAAGCTGGCGCTGTACGTCGCCTGCGCCGGCGTCGACCCGGGGCTGTGCCTGCCGGTGATGCTCGACGTCGGCACCGACACCGCGGCGGTCCGCGAAGACCCGCTGTACCTCGGCCTGCGCGCACCGCGGCTGGCCACCGCCGACTACGACGCGCTGGTCGACGAGTTCGTCGCCGCCACGCAGGAGGTGTTTCCCGGTGTGCTGCTGCAGTTCGAGGACCTCGCCAACGCCAACGCCTTCCGGCTGCTCGCGCGCTACCGCGACCGCGTGTGCACGTTCAACGACGACATCCAGGGCACCGGCGCGATGGGGCTCGCGGCGATCCAGACGGCGCTGCGCCTGAACGGCCAGCGGCTCGACGCGCAGCGCGTGCTGTTCTTCGGTGCCGGCGAGGCGAACCTCGGCGTGGCCACGATCCTGGTGGCGGCGCTGCGGCGGGCCGGGCTTTCCGAAGCGGCGGCGCGCCGATGCTGCTGGATGATCGACTCGAAGGGCCTGGTGACGACCGCGCGCAGCGACCTCGCCGAGCACAAGCGGCCGTTCGCGCAGGACCATCCGCCGCTGGCCGATCTGCCGTCGGCGATCGAGCGCGTGCGGCCCAGCATGCTGATCGGCGCCAGCGGACAGCCCGGCGCGTTCAGCGACGCGGTGCTGGCCGCGATGGCGCGCATCAACGAGCGGCCGGTGATCCTGGCGTTGTCGAACCCGACCTCGAAGTCCGAATGCACCGCCGAGCAGGCCTATCGCGCCACGCAGGGCCGCGCCGTCTTCGCCAGCGGCAGCCCGTTCGCTCCGGTGACCCTCGACGGCACGACCCGCGCCAGCGGACAGGCCAACAATTCGTTCGTCTTCCCCGGCGTCGGTCTCGGCGTGCTCGTCAGCGGCGCCACGCGCGTGAGCGACGAGATGTACTTCGCGGCGGCCGACGCGCTGAGCCGCCAGGTGACCGACGGCGATCTCGCCGCGGGACGCATCTTTCCGCCCGCCGCGCGCATGCGCGAGGTCGCCGCGGCGGTGGCCACCGCGGTGGCCGACGTGGCGTACGCGCGCGGGCTGGCGACACGGCCGCGCCCGGCCGACCTCGCTGCGCATGTGCGCTCGAGCATGTACCGCGCGCAGTACGACTGATCACTGCGTCGGTGCCTTGTATGGGCCAAGATTCGCGCGCGACCGATCGCTCCGCGCCATGACGGACCGTCCCCCCCGCAGCCGCGCGACCGTCGCGATCCCGCTGCTGATCGTGCTGGTGCTGGGCGTGCTGATCCAGCTCGACCTGATCGCGCTGGCGTTCCGGTCGCTCGGGCTGTCGCGCGGCGGTGCCGTCGCGCTGTTCGTCGCCTGCGTGGTCGGCAGCCTGGTGAACATCCCGCTGT
>DATIFD010000563.1:0-6075 GCA_035455385.1 Burkholderiaceae bacterium | reverse complement strand
ACGAAGCGCGCCGACAACCCGTTGGCGCACAGGAGCAGCGCATGGCGCACGGCATCGAGCGACGCCTCGGAGCCGTCCACCGGCAGCAGGATCTTGAGCATGGTCGCTGCGGACGAATGCGGCGGCGTCAGCGGGCCGTGGGCATGGCGAACTCGGCGCCCTTGCCGATGCTCTCCGGCCAGCGCTGCATCACGCTCTTCTGCTTGGTGTAGAAGCGCACGCCCTCTTCGCCGTAGGCGTGCGTGTCGCCGAACAGGCTCTTCTTCCAGCCGCCGAAGCCGTGCCACGCCATCGGCACCGGAATCGGCACGTTGACGCCGACCATGCCCACCTGTACCCGGCGCGAGAACTCGCGCGCCACGTTGCCGTCGCGCGTGAAGCACGAGACACCGTTGCCGAACTCGTGGCCGTTGACGAGTGCCAGCGCCTGCGCGAAGTCCTTCGCGCGCGCGCACAACAGCACCGGGCCGAAGATCTCCTCGCGATAGATGCGCATCGCAGGCGTCACCTGGTCGAACAGCGTGCCGCCGGTGAAGAACCCCCCGTCGTGGCCGGGCACCTTGCAGCCACGGCCGTCGACCACCAGCTTGGCGCCCTCCTGCACGCCGAGCGCGATGTAGTTCTCGATGCGCTCCCTGGCCTGCGCGGTGATCACCGGGCCCATCTCGGCGTCGGGCGCCATGCCGTTGCGGATCTTCAGCGTCCTCGCGCGCTCGGCCAGCTTGGGCACGATGCGGTCGCCGACGTCGCCCACCAGCACCGCCACGCTGATCGCCATGCAGCGCTCGCCGGCCGAACCGTAAGCGCTGCCGATCAAGGCATCGACCGCCTGGTCGAGATCGGCGTCGGGCATCACCACCATGTGGTTCTTGGCGCCGCCGAGCGCCTGCACGCGCTTGCCGTGGTGCGCGCCGGTCTCGTAGATGTACTGCGCGATCGGTGTCGAGCCGACGAAGCTGAGCGCCTTGACGTCGGGGTGCCCGAGCAGCGCGTCCACCGCCACCTTGTCGCCCTGCACGACGTTGAACACACCGTCGGGCAGGCCGGCCTGCTTGAGCAGCTCGGCCATGAAGAGGCTGGCGCTGGGATCGCGCTCGCTGGGCTTGAGCACGAAGGCGTTGCCGCAGGCGATCGCCAGCGGAAACATCCAGCACGGCACCATGCACGGAAAGTTGAACGGCGTGATGCCGGCCACCACGCCCAGCGGCTGGCGCATCGTCCAGTTGTCGATGCCCTGCGAAACCTGCTCGGTGTAGTCGCCCTTGAGCAGTTGCGGCACGCCGCAGGCGAACTCGACGATCTCGATGCCGCGCGTCACTTCGCCCTGCGCGTCGCTGAACACCTTGCCGTGCTCGCTGGTGATGATCGCCGCCAGCGTGTCGCGGTGCTGGTTCAGCAGCTCGAGAAACTTCTGCATCACGCGTGCACGCCGGATCGGTGCCCAGTCGGCCCAGCCCGGCTGCGCGGCTTTCGCGGCCGCGACTGCGGCCGCGACATCGGCTTCGGTTCCGAGCAGCACCTGCCGGGCTGCGACGCCGTTGGCCGGGTTGTAGACCGGCTGGCGGCGCGATCCGCTGCCGGGCGTGACGGCACCGGCGATGTAGTGGCCCACGTCGGCGGTGGCGGTGAAGGGTTCGGGTGCGCCCATGCTGTGGTTCCTCTGCAGCTGGCCCGCCAAGGCCGGCGGGCGAGGCCGCAATGCTACGCCGGAGCAGCAGGCAAGGCCGCGACGCGGGAGCAAGCCCTCGCGAAAAGAAAAAACCCGCGCCGAAGCGCGGGCTGAAAGTCCTCAAGGAGGACGTCGTTGGGACCTATGCAGCCGGTGCCCACCCGTCGGGCACCGTACCCGTGCCATCGGCTCGACGCGCCGCCGGCTCGAGATTCCGTGTGACAGCGGAAGTGGCGCACTCTAGGCAGATGCTGTGGATTCGCCCATCCCTAACCCGCAACTGCAAGCTGGCATGCCTGGCGGAACTTTCGGTGTCCGGATGCGAAACCGTGCGCCGATGAACGACGAAATGGACTGCCGGTCCGTGGTTTATCTCCTTCGCCGAGCGGGGTGAGGGGCGCACACTGCCATCAGGTCTTTGAATCCTGGGGGGCTCATGCGCGACGCTCACAAGACTCCGGATCCGGCCGCACCGCGCCAGGCGCAACCGTCGGAGCCGCCGTCGGCGCAAGACCCCGCCGACCTCGGCACCGCCTACGGGATGGAGTTGTCGATTGATTCGGTGGCGAAGCAAGCACCCGCTGAGGACGACGTCGACGACCCGCTGGGCTGGATCCGCCGTTGGGTCGAGGCGCACAAGCCGCCCAACTGAGCCCGGCCACGCGGCTCGACGCGCGGCGGTCGGCCGCTCAGCGCACGATCAGCAGCGGCACCTGGCAACTGGCCAGCACGCGCGCCGTCACCGAACCGACCACCAGGCTGGCCAGCGCGCCGTGGCCGTGCGAACCCATCATCACCAGATCGAACCTGCCCTTGTGCGCAACGTCGGCAATGTGCTCGCCCGCGTTGCCCATGCGGTGCTCGAACTCCGCCGCAAGGCCCGTCTTGGCCAGGAACGCCCGGATGGGCTTGAAGATCGCCTGTGCTTCCTCGGCGTAGTGGTCGTGCACGATCTTCTTGCCCAGCGCGTGAGCCGCTCGTGCAGGGATCGGCGGCACGACGGTCAACACGGTGAACTGGTTCTGCGTTGAGCCAAACGACTCGTCATGCGCGGCCAGGTAGGCCAGCATGCGCTTGGTGTAGCGGCTGCCGTCGACAGCGATCAGGATCTTCATCGGGGCTCCTTCCAGCAACCGGTGGGCACGCAACGAGTATCGCAGCGGCCCGCCGGTGCACATTGACGCCCGTCAGCCGAGCCGTGGTGGCACGGCCCGCGGCGCTACACCTCGACGACGCAAAACGGGTCGAATCCGGCGCCCTCGTTCTTGTCGGCCAGCCCGCGTGCATTGCACACCACCCGCGTCGGCGGCCGCCCACTGCGCGCGATGGCGTAGTCATGGCAGCAGTGCACGTGCCCGTGCAGCCAGAGGTCGGCCTGCACCAGCAGCGCCTGGTCGTCGTTGCAGAAGCTCGCCGTGCTGGGTTGCTGGCCGAAGCGTGGGTCGGCGCTGGCCGCGCTGGGCGCGAAGTGGGTCACCACGACGGTGGCATCGCAGCCGTGAGGTTGGGCCAGCGCTTGCTCCAGCCAGTGCCGGCACGCGAGCGCCTCGGCGCGCACCGCGGCCGCATCGAACGGCCGGCCGTCGCGCGTGGCCTGCATCAGACGCAGAAAGTAGCCCGCGCTGCGCATCGCCCGTTCGCGTTGCGCGGCCCCATAGAGATCGAAGTCGGACCAGCGCGTGGTGGCGATCAGGCGGACGCGACGGCCGCCGCCGTCGACGAACTCGAGAGTCTCGCGCTCGAGCAGCCGCACGCCGCAGGCCGACGCGTGTGCGCGCAGCGCCGGCCAGGCGTCGTTCCACTCGCAGCCGTCGAGCTCGTGGTTGCCGGCGACCAGCAGCACGGGCACCGGCCAGTCCACGAAGCGCTCCAGAGCGGCCCAGCTGGCATCGATGTCGCCAGCGAGCACCAGCACGTCGGCATCGGGCGCGGGCAGCGGATCGAACGCTTCGGTCTCGAGGTGCAGGTCCGACAGCAGCTGCAGGCGCATGGTGACGCCGGCCGCGCTCCGGGGCTCCGACGGGCTGGGCGTCGCCTCAGGCGGCCAGCTTCTTCTCGATCTGCTGCATCGTCGCCTGCAGCTGCGCCGGCAGGCGCGGCGACAGCTGCTTGAAGAACTCTTCGTGCAGCGCGAGCTCCCGTTGCCACGACGAGTGGTCCATCGACATCACCGACTCGAACTGCGCGCGCGTGAACGGCAGACCTTCCCAATGCAGATCCTCGTAGCGCGGGCTGATGCCGAATGCGTGCTCGGTGCCGCCGGCCTGCCCCTCGATGCGCTCGATGATCCACTTCAGCACGCGCATGTTCTCGCCGTAGCCAGGCCAGACGAACTTGCCGTCGGCGCCTTTGCGGAACCAGTTGACGCAGTACACCTTCGGCAGCGTGGCGCCGGCTGCCTTCAGCTTGTCGCCCATCGCCAGCCAGTGGTTGAAGTGGTCGCCCATGTGATAGCCCATGAAGGGCAGCATCGCAAACGGGTCGCGTCGCACCACGCCCTGCGCACCGGCAGCCGCCGCCGTGGTCTCGCTGCCCATCGTGGCCGCCATGTAGACGCCCTCGACCCAGTCGCGCGCCTCGGTCACCAGCGGCACGGTGGCGGAGCGGCGCCCGCCGAAGATGAACGCGTCGATCGCGTAGCCAGTGGTCGAGTCCCACTTGGGGTCCAGCACCGGGTTGTTGGTGGCGGCGATCGTGAAGCGCGAGTTCGGATGGGCGGCCTTGGCGCCGGTCTCCTTGGCCAGCGTGGGCGTCCAGTCCTTGCCCTGCCAGTCGATCAGGTGCGCGGGCGGCTCGTCGGTCATGCCCTCCCACCAGACGTCGCCGTCGTCGGTGAGCGCGACGTTGGTGAAGATGACGTCGCGCTTGAGCGAGTCCATGCAGTTCGGATTCGTCTTGTAGTTGGTGCCGGGAGCAACACCGAAATAGCCCGACTCCGGGTTGATGGCGTGCAGGCGGCCCTGCTTGTCGGGCTTGATCCAGGCGATGTCGTCGCCGATGGTGGTGACCTTCCAGCCTGCGAAAGCCTTGGGCGGCACCAGCATGGAGAAGTTGGTCTTGCCGCAGGCGCTAGGGAAGGCCGCAGCGACGTGGTACTTCTTGCCGGTCGGCGATGTCACGCCGAGGATGAGCATGTGCTCGGCGAACCAGCCCTGGTCGCGCCCCATGGTGGAGGCGATGCGCAGCGCGAAGCACTTCTTGCCCAGCAGCGCGTTGCCGCCGTAGCCGGAGCCGTAGCTCCAGATCTCGCGCGTCTCGGGATAGTGAACGATGTACTTGGTCTTGTTGCACGGCCAGGTCACGTCCTTCTGGCGGGGCGACAGCGGCGCGCCGACGGAGTGCATGCAAGGCACGAAGTCGCCCTGGTCGCCGAGCACCTCGTAAACGGGGCGTCCCATGCGCGTCATGATGCGCATGCTGACCACCACGTAAGCGCTGTCGGACAACTCGACGCCGATGTGCGAGATGTGCGACCCCAGCGGCCCCATCGAGAACGGCACCACGTACATCGTGCGGCCGCGCATGCAGCCTTTGAACAGCGCCTGCTCTCCCGTCTCGAGCCGCGCGCGCATCTCCTGCGGATCGACCCAGTTGTTGGTGGGCCCGGCATCTTCCTGCCGCGCGCTGCAGATGAACGTGCGGTCTTCGACGCGCGCGACGTCGCTCGGGTCGCTGAGCGCCAGGTAGCTGTTGGGGCGCAGCTTCGCGTTCAGCCGCCTGAAGGTACCGGCGTCGACCAGGCCCTGGCAGAGACGGTCGTACTCGGCTTGCGAGCCGTCACACCAGTAGACGTCGTCGGCTTCGGTGAGCGCGGCCATGCGCGCCACCCAGTCGAGCAGTCGCTGGTGCTTCACGTAGGCAGGCGCATTCAAGCGCACCCCTTCCAGGCGAGGGCTGTTCATCGGCGATCCAATCATCGAGGTTCATGAAACGGTTTTGGCCCAGCCTCGCGCGCCGCGCGTGCGCCTGAAGACGGGGTTCGGCCAAAGCCGCGCGTGGGAAGCGTGGACAGGGTGACGACGTGCCTGGAGACGGACAACGAAACCACCGTGTATCGAAGCAGCTCCGAGAGGGACCGGGCCCGAATTCTCGGCTCAGTGTAATCGCGTGTTAACCACCCTTAGCCGGGGGTTGTGAGCCCGCAAAGCAGGTATGACCAAACCCCTGCCAATTCAGGGGCGCAAGGTCGGATTGATACTGCACCGCAGCACGGAGCGCCACCGATCAAGCTCGAGACCATGGCTCGATGTCATGAAAGGCACGGGCCACGGGCGCATGCCGGTTGACGCCCTGTGCCAGCGGTTCTGCGGCGACAGGCGCCCGATCGGCCGAGTGCCGCAGCGCGAGAGTTCACGACCAGCGCGTCGCGCGCCAACGGGCCCATCGCCGCAGCGCCTGGCGCTTGA
>DATIFD010000562.1:0-2414 GCA_035455385.1 Burkholderiaceae bacterium | reverse complement strand
TCTCAGCGCAGCGGGAGGTACCCGGTGGGGGCGACTTGTGGGGCGGCGAGCATCGCAGCAGCGCGCTCGGCACGCGCACAGCGCGTGCTTCCACATCTGACTCGCGGCGATTGTCCGAGCGTAACGACCGCAGGGAGGTTCTATGTTTGTGCGCAAGCCCTGCGTGGTTGTTCAAGCATGCGCTGGCGTGAGACGTGTGGCATCGAACGGTTGACCGCTGTGCCAAACGGCCCAGGCCACCCGCAGCAGCTTGCGCGCCAGGATGACAAGCGCCTGGGTCGGTGCGAAGCCCTTGGCCTTCAGAGCCCTGTACAGCGACCCCAGCGCATGGCTGTGGCTGGCGCCGAAGGCGGCCAGGTACAGCTGTCGACGCAGCTGCGCAGGACCGCGCTTGGACAGCCGTCGCTTGCCATGCTTGGCGCCAGAGTCGTGCGGCCGCGGATCCAGTCCGCTGTAGGCCACCAGCGCATCGGCGTTGTCGAACCGGATGCGACTGAGCAATGCCGCCACGAGGATCGACCCTTGGGGTCCGAAACCGGTGATCGTGCGCAGCAGCGCCACGCCGCGCTGCAGCTGCGGGTCGCTGTCCACCGCCGCGAGCAACTGCCGGTCGATCTCCTGCAACAACTCCTCGAAGTGATCGCACAGCCTTTGCCCGGCTTCTCGCAACTGCGTCACGTCGTCCAGCGTCTGGCGCAGCGCCACGCGCAGCCGCGTGACCTGCGCTCGCCGACGCAGCAAGTCCTGCACCTGCTGCTGCACGCCGGTGGCGGGCCGCCAGGCATGAAGCCGATCGGCGTGCTCGGCGGCGAAGCGGGCAATGAGCGCCGCATCGAGTCGATCGGTCTTGCCACGCCCGCTCAACGCCTTGGCGTAGAAGAACACGTCGCGCGCGTTCAGCACCAGCACCCGCATGCCCGCGGCATGCGCCAGCTGCGCCAGCAGCTGATGATGCCGCCCAGTGGCCTCCATCGCCACAACGCAGCCAGCCGGCAGCCTTTGCAGCCAAGCCTGAATCGCCTCGGCGCGATTGAGCAGCACTTGCGGCGTCGCCGCTTCGCCCAGTCCACAAATCACCAGCTTGGCCTGGGCCACGTCCACACCTACGACTCCAAGACGCTGTTGCATGAGCCGATCCTCCAAACGCAAAATGACCCACGCTGGGGTGCAGTCCCACCACGGGCGTCAGCTTGCGTACAGATCGGCGATCGCCTCGAGTCACTTCGTGGCCTCGCTCAGTTCCCCATCGACGCTCAGGGTGGGGCGGGAGATTGCTCTCTGCGTTGGTCCGATCACTCGGCCAATAGGAAGCGCGATGTCTCTCCACCCCAGCAACCGAAACATACAAGTGAAGCGAGTTTCGCCGCGCGAGCGCGCTGCGAGAAGCGCAGCGGAGTCGGCCTGCAAGGCCGACCGCCACAGTAGGAGCCACCAGCGGGCACCGCCCGCCGCGCCGCTCGAAGCCACGCAGTTCGACCGGGCTCATCTTCCGAACCACCGCCACGGCCGGAACAGCCTCTCGCGTCCCACCAGCATCAACACCACCAGGAACAGCCCGATCCAGAACGTCCAGTACTGCGCGGTGATGCCCGACAGCAGGTCGTGCAGCACGCGGAACCCCACCGCGCCGATCAGCGCGCCCCACAGCCAGCCCGCGCCGCCGATCACCACCGCGAGCATCAGGTCGGCGCTGCGGTGGAATTCGAGCACGTCGAGCGAGACGAAGCCGGTGGTCTGCGTGAGCAGCGCGCCGGCCGCGCCGGCGAGCGCTGCGCCGAGTGTGTAAACCACCGCCAAACGCGCCTGCACCGACATGCCGATCGCGCCGACGCGCAGGCGGTTGTCGCGCAGCGCCTGCAGCGACGCCCCGAGCGGCGAGTGCACGACGCGACGCGCCAGCAGGAAGGCGACGAACAGCACCACGAGCGAATAGATCGACGCCGCCTTGCCGCTGAGGTCGAACTCGAAGCGGCCGAGCAACGGGCCGATCACCAGGCCCTGCATGCCGTCGATGCCACCGGTGATGTCGTCGAACTTGTTGGCCAGCTCCAGCAGCACCAGCGCGATGCCCATCGTCACCATCAGCCGCGTGAGGTCGGTGCCGCGCACGATCATCGGGCTGGTCAGCGCGCCGAGCAGCGCCCCGGCGACCGTGCCGACCGCCAGGCCCACGAGCGGGTCGGGCATCACGTGCTTGGCAAACAGCGCTGCGCCGTACGCGCCGGCGCCGAAGTACGCCGCATGGCCGAGCGACACGATGCCGGCGTAGCCGAGGATGAGATCGAGCGAGAGGGCAAACAGGCCGAGCCATGCGATCTCGGTGAGGATGAGATGGCGGTCGGGAAACAGGTAGATCGCACTAAAGGCGATGACCCAGAACACGACCTCGAGCGGCTGCCAGCGGGCGCGGGCGG
>DATIFD010000561.1:0-2686 GCA_035455385.1 Burkholderiaceae bacterium | reverse complement strand
CTCGTCGGCGTACGACGTCCAGATCTTCTGGCCGGTGACGACGAAGTGGTCGTCGTGTACTTCGGCGCGCGTGGCGAGCGACGCCAGGTCGGAGCCCGCGTTCGGCTCCGAGTAGCCTTGGCACCAGCGGATCTCGCCGCGCGCGATCTGCGGCAGGTAGTGTCGCTTCTGCTCCTCGCTGCCGTACTTGAGCATCGCCGGCCCGAGCATCCAGATGCCGAAGCTCTGCAGCGGCGGCCGGCACTTCAGCGCCGCCATCTCCTCGCGCAGGATCGCCGCCTGCTCGTGCGTGAGCCCGCCGCCGCCGTATTCGCGTGGCCAGGTCGGCACCGTCCAGCCGCGTTCGCCCATGCGCTGCATCCATTGCCGCTGCGCGTCGCTCTGGAACTCGAAGCGCTTGCCGCCCCAGCAGACGTCGGCTTCGCTCCTCACCGGCTGGCGCATCTGCGCGGGGCAGTTGGCTTCGAGCCAGGCCCGCGTGTCGCGGCGAAAGACCTCGATGGTTGACGCCTGCTCGGCGTGGGCAGTGGGCGATGGCATGCGGCGTGTCTCCTGGGTGGTTCCGCCCGGGAAGGCCGTATGGGTGCTTTCCCTGAGCAGGGCCTGATTTCCAATCCAAACGATGGATGTTCGGTTTGGTCTGTTCTATAAAGCCCGCGGCAACCATACCGCGAACTCGAAAACCACACAAGGAGACGAACGCGATGGGGCTGTCGTCGACGCTGCGCGATCGCGCGCCGTAGGCTGCCATGGGCGCCTACCTCGCACGCCGCCTGCTGGCATTGCTGCCCACGCTGGTGCTCGCCAGCATGATCGTGTTCGCCACGGTGCGCCTGATCCCGGGCGACGTGATCGACCTGATGCTGAGCCAGAACGATGTCTCGGCCGATCGCAAGAGCCGTGAGCAACTCATCGCGCTGCTCGGTCTGGATCAACCGCTGTGGCAGCAATACGGACGCTGGATCTCGGCCATCGTGCTGCACGGCGACCTCGGCCACTCGCTGTGGGAAGGCACATCGGTGACGTCGATGCTGCTGGCGCGATTGCCGATGACGTTCGAGCTGGGCGCGATCGCGCTCGTGGTGGGCCTGCTGATCGCATTGCCGATCGGTGTCTATTCGGCGATGCGACAGGACACGCGCGGCGACTACCTCGCGCGCTCGTTCTCGATCCTGCTGCTGGCGATCCCCAGCTTCTGGCTCGGCACGATGGTGGTGGTGTTCCCGTCGATCTGGTGGGGCTGGTCGCCGCCGATCGAGTACGCGCGCTTCACCGAGGCGCCGCTGACCAACCTGCAGCAGATGCTGCTGCCCGGCGCGGTGCTCGGCGCAGCGCTGTCGGCGATCACGATGCGGCTGACGCGCACGATGATGCTCGAGGTGCTGCGCCAGGACTACATTCGCACCGCCTGGGCCAAGGGGCTGAGCGAGCGGCTGGTGATCGTGCGCCACGCGCTGCGCAACGCGATGATCCCGGTGGTCACGCTGATCGGGTTGCAGGCGCCGCTGCTGATCGGCGGCGCGGTCATCATCGAGCAGATCTTCGTGATCCCGGGCATGGGCCTGTTGCTGCTCGATGCCGTGCAGCAGCGCGACTATCCGGTGATCACCGGCGTCTTCCTGATGGTGGGCGTCGCGGTGATGCTGATCAACCTGCTGGTCGATCTGAGCTACGGCTTGCTCGACCCGAAGGTGCGGGTGAAGTCGTGAGGGTCGCATGAGCACCGTGCTGCCCGCGCTGGCCGGCCGGCCGCAAGGCCAGGGCTTCTGGGCCCGCCTGTGGCGCGAAAAGCCGCTGGGCGCGGCCGGCGCCATCGGGCTGCTGCTGTTCCTGCTGTGCGGCGTCTTCGCCGGCAGCATCAGCCCGTACGGCTTCAACGAGATCGCGCCGATCGACCGGCTGCAGCCGCCGAGCTGGGCGCACTGGTTCGGCACCGACAACCTGGGCCGCGACATGCTCTCGCGCTGCCTGTACGGCGCGCGCCTGTCGGTCATCATCGGCTGCTCGGCGGCGCTCCTGGCGACGGTGATCTCCGCCGCCATCGGCATCATCAGCGGCTACTTCGGCGGCAAGGTCGACCTCGCGGTGCAGCGCTTCGTCGACGCCTGGATGAGCTTCCCCGACCTGGTGGTGCTGATCGTCGTCGTCTCGGTGCTCGGCCCCGGCATGCCGCAGATCATCGGCACGCTCGGGCTGCTGCTGGGCATCGGCGGCTCGCGCATCGTTCGTTCCGCGGTGGTGTCGGTGCGCGAGCACATGTACGTGCACGCGGCGCAGTCGATCGGCGCCGGCGCGCCACGTATTCTGCTGCGTCACGTGCTGCCCAACGTGATGGCGCCGATCATCGTGCTGCTCACGACGCGCGTGGGCACCGTCATCCTGGCCGAATCGGGCCTGTCGTTCCTCGGTCTCGGCGTGCCGCCGCCGGCACCCACCTGGGGCGGCCTGCTCTCGGGCAGCGGCCGCACCTACATGTTCCAAGGGCCCTGGCTGGTGGTGGCGCCGGGGCTGTGCCTGACCCTCGTGGTCTACGCCACCAACGTGTTCGGCGACGCGCTGCGCGACCTGCTGGATCCGCGCATGCGCGGTGCGCGATGAGCGCCGACCGCACGACCGATGTGTTCGACAACGTCCACAGGAGACAAGCGATGAATCCGCTGACGAAATCCCTCCGAATGGCCAACCG
>DATIFD010000560.1:0-3873 GCA_035455385.1 Burkholderiaceae bacterium | reverse complement strand
TGGGCACGAGTTCGGGCAGCAGCTCGCTCAGATCGCGCGTCAGCTCGGCGATGCGCCGGGCCTTGTCGGCGTAGTGCGGGTCGTGCGCGAGCGCTTGGCCGTACTCCTTGACCGTCACGCCGCAGCCCGATGCGTTCATCACGATCGCCTCGACCCGGCCGGCGTCGGTGAGGCCCTCCACCAGCGGCCACCAAGCGTCGATGTTGCGCCGCATGTCGGCCAGGCCGCCGTCGCGGTCGGCGAGGTGCGTGCGCAGCGCACCGCAGCAGCCGGCATCGGCGGCGACCAGGGTCTGGATGCCGCAGGCATCGAGCACGCGCGCCGTCGCCGAGTTGATGTTGGGCATCATCGCCGGCTGCACGCAGCCCATCAGCAGCAGCACCTTGCGCGGATGCGTGCGCGTCGGCCAGCGATGCGGCGACTCGGTGGCGCCGCGCGCAGGCACCTTCTCGCGCAGTGCCGCCGGCAGGAACGGCCGCGCCAGCTGACCGAGCTTGAGCGCCGGCGCGAACAACGGCGAGGTCATGCCCTGCTGCAGCGCCCAGCGCGCAGCACGCTCGGCCGCGGGCCGCTCGACGCGCTGCTCGACGATGTGGCGGCCGATGTCGACCAGCTCGCCGTAGTGCACGCCCGACGGGCAGGTGGTCTCGCAATTGCGGCAGGTCAGGCAGCGGTCGAGGTGCAGCTGCGTGCTGCGCGTCGGCGGCGTGCCTTCGAGCACCTGCTTGATCAGGTAGATGCGGCCGCGCGGGCCGTCGAGCTCGTCGCCGAGCAGCTGGTAAGTCGGGCAGGTCGCGGTGCAGAAGCCGCAGTGCACGCACTTGCGCAGGATGGCCTCGGCCGCCTGGCCTTCGGGCGTGGCCTTGAATTCCGGGGCGAGATTGGTCTGCATGCGGCTCTGGGTGGCGTCACGCCAGCGCGTAGCTCAGCACCCAGTAGTGGGTGTGTTCGGTCCAGACCGCGTCGCGCGCGCGTTCGCCGATGGCCGACAGCGCGGCGGCGCGGTCGGGAAAGTTCTTCAGCACCTCGTGCACGCTGCCGTCGTCGAGGCTGCGCTGCTGGTAGGTGTTGCCATCGGCATCGCGCCGCGAGATCGGCGTGCTGCTGCCTTCGACGAAACGGTTGTCGAGCAGCACCACGCGCGCGCCGGCGTCGAGCCGCGCGTGCAGCGACGCCAGCCAACCGCGCAGCCGCGACAGCGCCACGTGGCTCCACCAGAAGCCGGCGAACGCGCCGTCGAAGCGCTGCCCCTCGAGGCCCGCGAACGTGTAGGCATCGACCACCGCGAAACGCACGCAGGCGGGCATCGGCTTGGCTCTGGCGATCGCCATCGTCTCGGCGTTGACGTCGGTGGCGAGCCAATCGGTGGCGTCGCGCGCTCCGTGCGGCGTCCACCAGCCGGTGCCGCAGGCCACCTCGAGCACGCGGCGCGCGGCGAAAGGCGCGGCGAGGGCGGCCTCCATCGCGCGCAGATCGGCCTGCCGCTCGGGCTTGTGGTACACGCGTTCGTACACCTGCGCCCGCTGCGCGTAGTACGCCCGCATGCTCTTGTCGCTGGCCGGTGCGGTCATCAGAGGTCTGGGTACAGGCGGCCCGGGTTGAACAGGCCATCGGGGTCGAAGCGCGCCTTCAGCTCGCGATGGATGCGCACCAGCGCAGGCGCCAGCGGCGTGAACACGCCGTCGCGCTTGGCGCCGCGAAACTCGGTGGCGTGGCCGCCCTGCGCGAGCGCCAGCGCGCGCATCGTGGCCGCGTCGGCGCGGCTGACGATCCAGCGCAGTGCGCCGTGCCATTCGATCAGTTGCTCGCCGGCGGCGGCCAGCGGCGGTGCCGCACCGGCGAGCGACAACCGCCACAGCGATGCGCCCTCGCGCACCGCGCGCTCCGCCGCGACGAAGAAATCGTCGCGCTGGTCGCGCAGGTCGCGCCAGAAGGCGTCGGCCGTCGCCGCGTCGATGCGCTCGCCGCCGAGGGCCTGTGCCGCGGCGCGCACCGCGGCTTCGGCGCCGGCCAGCTGCACCACCAGCATGCCGTTCCACCAGGCGCTGGCGCGTAGCGGCAGCGGCTGCGACGCCCATTGCTGCAGCTGCTGTAGTGCGCGCGCCTCGGGCCACTCGAAACGCAACGTTGCGCGCGAAGGCGGCTGCGGCAGCACCTTGAGCGACACCTCGACGACCGGCCCGAGGATGCCGAGCGAGCCAGCCAGCACGCGGGCGATGTCGTAGCCGGCGACGTTCTTCATCACCTCGCCGCCAAAGCGCATCACCTCGCCGTCGGCGCCGAGCAACGCGGCGCCGAGCACGAAGTCGCGCACGCCGCCGACGGTGGCGCGGGCCGGCCCTGCGAGCCCCGCAGCGACCATGCCGCCGACCGTGCCGCCTCGAGCGGCAGCGCCTGGCGACGCCGTGACCGTGGGCGTGTGCTGCGCGGCGCCGTTGAGCGTGAAACGCGGCGGCTCGAACGCCAGGCATTGCCCGTGTTCGGCCAGCACGGTCTCGAGCTCGGCCAGCGGCGTGCCGGCGCGCGCGGTGACCACGAGCTCGGTCGGCTCGTAGTGCGAGATGCCCGCCAGCGGCGCCATCTCGAGCGGTTCGCCGCGCGGCGTCTCGCCGTAGAAGTCCTTGCTGCCGTGGCCGCGGATGGCCAGCGGCGCGCGCCGCGCGCGGGCGCTCGCCACCTGGTCGATCAAGCGCCGCAGGGCCGGGTCGTCACTCATCGCGATGTCGGCGTGGGCGTCAGAAGCGCTCCAGTTCGGGGAACGGCAGCAACCCCTTCTTGACATGCATGCGGCCGTACTCGGCGCAGCGGTGCAGCGTGGGGATCACCTTGCCCGGGTTCAGCGTGCCCGCCGGGTCGAAGGCCGACTTGACGCCTTGCATCAGCGCACGCTCCTGCTCGCTGAACTGCACGCACATCGAACTGAGCTTCTCGACGCCGACGCCGTGCTCGCCGGTGACGGTGCCGCCGAGCGCGACGCTCAACTCCAGGATCTCGGCGCCGAACGCCTCGGCGCGCTGCAGTTGGTCGCCGTCGTTGGCGTCGAACAGGATCAGCGGATGCAGGTTGCCGTCGCCGGCGTGGAACACGTTGACGCAGCGCAGTTTGTACTTCTGCTCCATCTGCGCGATCGCACGCAGCATCTCGGCCAGCCGCTTGCGCGGGATGGTCGAGTCCATGCAGATGTAGTCGGGGCTGATGCGGCCCGACGCCGGGAACGCGTTCTTGCGGCCGCTCCAGAACTTCAGCCGCTGCGCCTCGTCGCGGCTGACCTCGAGCCGCGTGGCGCCGCAGCGCTCCAGCACCGCGCGCATGCGCGCGATCTCCTCGTCGACCTCGTCGGCCGTGCCGTCGCTTTCGGCGAGCAGGATCGCGGCCGCGTCGAGGTCGTAGCCGGCATGGACAAAAGCCTCGACGGCGGCGGTCATCGGCTTGTCCATCATCTCGAGGCCGGCCGGGATGAGGCCGGCGGCGATGATCGCCGCCACCGCATCCCCGGCCTTTGCGACGTCGTCGAAGCTGGCCATCACGCAGCGCGCCACGCGCGGCTTGGGCAGCAGCCGCACGGTGACTTCGGTGGCGACCGCCAGCATGCCTTCGCTGCCGATCACCAGCGCCAGCAGGTCCAGGCCGGGGCAGTCGAGCGCATCGGCGCCGAAGGTGACCGCTTCGCCTTCGACGGTGTAGCCGCGCACCTTGAGCACGTTGTGCAAAGTCAGGCCGTACTTCAGGCAATGCACGCCGCCGGAGTTTTCGGCCACGTTGCCCCCGATCGTGCAGGCGATCTGGCTCGACGGGTCCGGCGCGTAGTACAGGCTGTGCGGCGCGGCCGCTTCGCTGATTGCCGCGTTGCGCACGCCGCACTGCACGACCGCC
>DATIFD010000559.1:0-3631 GCA_035455385.1 Burkholderiaceae bacterium | reverse complement strand
GCCAACGTCCGCGCGGCGTCGGGTACCTCGACGTGCAACGCGTCGAGCCGCTCGGGACTGCCAGCGGGCGCCTGGACGAAGCGTGCGCTGCCCAAGTCGAATTGCAGCGACGGTTCGCCGCGCGGGTTCGCTTCGAGCGGCACGTCGATGATGCGCGCCCAGTGCGCCGCCAGCCCCATCGCGTCGGGGCTGTGCACGTCGACCTGCGGCACGCCGCTGGCGAGCTCGAGACGTTGTTCGTCGCGCCAATGCGGCCCCGCCGGCCAGTAGGCGCCGTCCAGCCGCTCGTTGCCCGCGGAGCGATCGAACTCGAGCATCGCGGCGCGGCAGTCGGCCGGATGCAGCTGGATGCCGAAGAAGCCGGGGTAGTCCATGACGTGCGCGACCCGCACACCCAGCGCGAGCGCATGCGTCTGGCGACGCTCGGGGTCGTCCGTGTCGAAGATCGCCATGTAGCCACCGCGGCCCGCCGAGCGCTGCAGGAACCGCGCGGCCGCGGTGCCCTCGCGCATCGGCGCCACCACTTCGACGAACTGGTGGCCGAACACGAACAGCGCGTTGACCAGCCCGAACCTGGCCACCCCGGGGTCGCGGTGGCACACGCGAAGCCCGAAGATGACGCCGATCGCGTCGACCACCGGCTCCAACTGAGGCGCCACCAGGCAGATCTGGCGCAACCGCAGCGTCATCGTCGAAGCGGAGTCAACGGCCGATGAACCGGGGCTCGCGCTTCTCGACGAATGCCGCGGCCGCCTCGCGGTGGTCTTCGGTCTGTGCGCTCATGGTGTGATGCAGCGCCTCGAGGTCGAGCGCGCTCTCCAGCGTGCCGGTGATCGCGTGGTTGAGGTTCTGCTTCATGTAGCCGAGCGTCACGCGCGGGCCGCTGGCCAGCTCCAGTGCGAAGGCGCGCGCGCGCGCCTCGAGCGCGTCGTCGTCGACCACTTCGGTCACCAGGCCGATCGCCAGCGCTTCGTCGGCGCTGATGACCCTGGGCCGCAGGTACAGGTCGCGTGCGCGCGCGGCGCCGACGATGCGCGTCAGGAACCAGCTGCCGCCGAAGTCGCCCGACAGGCCGACCTTGGCGAACGCCGACGTGATCTTGGTCGAGCGCGCCACGACGCGGAAGTCGCAGGCCAGCGCGAGCGCCAGGCCCGCGCCGGCGACCGCGCCGCGCACCGCGGCCACCGTCGGCTTGGGGCACACGTGCAGCAGGCGCGACGCCTCCATGCGCTGGCGCAGCGCGCGCATGCGCTCGTCGGTGGTCAGCTCGCGGCCCTTGCCCTCGGCCATGTCCTTGACGTCGCCGCCGACGCAGAACGCCGGGCCTTCGCCGCGCAGCAGCACGGCGCCGACCGTGGCGCTTTCGGCGGCGGCGCGCAAGGCCTGAACGAGCCGCTCGCACAGCTCGGCGTTCAATGCGTTGCGTCGGTCGGGGCGGTTGATCGCCAGGACGCGCAACGCCCCGTCGTCGCTCTCCAGCAGCACCGAGCCCATGCGCGCGGACTCAGGCGGCCAGGCGGATGAACGCGATGGCGGCGCCCAGCGTGTCTTCGGCGATCGCAAAGCGGCCGACGTTGGGAATGTCGCCCGGCGCCATCAGCACCTTGCCGCCGAGCGCCAGCGCGCGCGACGCCGTGGCGTCGCAATCGGCCACCGCGACATAGGGCAGCCACATCGACGGTGCGTCGGGGCGCACCGCATGCATCAGGCCGGCGCGCGCCACCTCCCCGCTCTTGAGCATGTAGTAGGTGCCCTCGCCCATGTCCATCGTGTCGTGGCTGTAGCCGAACACCTTCTCGTAGAAGGCCAGCGCACGCTTGTCGTCGGTGGTCCACAGCTCGTTCCAGCACCACGAGCCGATCGGCGCCTTGGCCGGATCTTCGCGATCGCCCTGCGCGCTGCGCCACAGGCACACGGCGGCGCCGGTCGGGTCGTGGATGGTCGCGCCGCGCCCAACCGTTCCGTGGTCGGCCGGCGCGGCGACGCCCGTGGCGCCTTCGGCGAGCGCGAGGGCATAGGTGGCATCCACGTCGTCGACCGAGATGTAGCCGATCCAGGCCGGGCGCGCGGCGGCGTCGACGCCGCGGTAGCCGCCAATGCCTTCGCTGGTGGTGCCGTCACCGTTGAGGATCATCGAATAGCGCTGGCCGCCCATCGGCATCGATTCGGTGTGCCAGCCGAACAGCGCGTCGTAGAACTTGCGTGCCTTGGGAATGTCGGCCGACAGGTGCTCGAACCAGACGAACTTACCGGGCAGAGCGCTCATGCGTTCCTCCTGCAAAGGGCCACGTTGGGGACCCGCAACATACGCCGACGGCCGCGGCTTGAAAAGATGGGTCAGGCGGTCGGCGGCCTCCGCCGCAGTTGCAGCGCGAGCGCGCCGAGGCCGGCGATCAGCACCAGCGCGACGATGGCCGCGCCGAGCCACGGCAGGCGCGGGGCCTGCGACAGCGCCGCCAACACCAACGCCGCTGCGGCAGCCTGCCATACCCGCGATGCGGCGGCGTCCGCGTGCAGGGCTCGCAGCGCCGCATGGCTCAGCGCGATGGCAGTACTCACATAGGCCACCGGCAGCAGCACGACGTAAAGCGCTGCGCCGAGCAACGTCAACGGAATCCCGATCACCGTCAGCAGGAGCACCAGCAACAGCAGTGGCGCGCACACCAGCCAAAGCGCGCCGAGCAGCAGGCTGAGGCCGGGTTGCTTGCGCAGTGTCGCGGTGACGCGGGCCTGGAACCGGGGTGACACCGCCAGCAGCAGCGCCGCCAATGCCGCCAGCGCGGCGGTCCAGCCCCAGCCGATCGCCGCGCCGGCGGGGTGGCCGCGCGGCGGCGCTTCGGGCACAGTGCTCCAGAAGGGCCACTCGGACTGGATGCCGCCGGCCACCTGGGCCGCCGGATCACGCTGCAGGTTGCCACCGCGATGGCGCAGCGACCCGGCGATGCGGGCGTTCGGCCCGAGTTCGACGTCGCCAGCCGCGGAGATCACATCGCCGCCGACCGTTCCGTCGATCAGGAGTCGGCCCGCCGCGGCGCGCACGTCGCCCGCGATCGTGCCGAGCAGGCGCACGTGCCCTCCGGCGACCGCAACGCTGCCGCCGACGGCGGACGATGGCCCGAACTCCACCTGTCCACCGGCTACCCGCGCGTCCTGGCGGACCTTGCCGCCGATGAAGACCTGTCCGGCGGCCACCTGCAGAGACTCGCCGACGGCGGCGTCGAGATGCAGCCGGCCCCCGGCGGCCACCGCGTCACCGGCAACCGGCGCGTCGATGTCGACGCTGCCACCGGCCGCAAACAGGTTGCCGTCGACCGGTTCGCGAAGCGAGGGCGATCCGCCGGCGACGAAGACGTCCTCGTTCCACGAAACGCGGGCATCGCCGCCGCCGGCCGCGTGCGCAACCACCGGCACCGCGCACAGTGCGGCGAAGAGCGCGACAGCCAAGCGTGCGCACGAGGCCAGGCGGCGCGCTGAAGGGGCGATCGAACGCTGTGTGGGTGACACGCGGGCGATGCTCCCACAGCCCCGGTCGACTGTCGAACGCCTGTGTCGCTGACCGCCGTTGTCGGTTCGCCCCGGCGCCGAGAAGGAGTTCCTGGCAGTGCCCGAACCGCGGTCGTGTGCTCGCACT
>DATIFD010000558.1:0-3595 GCA_035455385.1 Burkholderiaceae bacterium | reverse complement strand
TATGGCGTTGAGCTTGGCCTGGGAGTAGCTCGAGATGTCGATCCCGTTGGACAGGTATTGTCTGAGCAGGCCGTTTGTGTTCTCGTTGCTGCCACGTTGCCAGGGGCTGCGTAGATCGCAGAAGTAGACCTGGATGTCGGTGGCGCAGCGCCGTTGCGCAGCGCGTTCGCACAGCGGCCGAATGCCTACCCACTACCGGATCCAGCTCTTCAGCGCGGCACGATCGTCACGTTGGCCAGCTTCTCCTGCGCCTCCACCAGCGACGGCACCAGCTTGTTGCCGAAGCCCAGCGCGCACGCCAGCACCAGCGACTGGTGCGTGGCCTCGCCCATCACGGTGGGCACGCCGAGGCTCTCGGCCATGTGGGTGTAGTAGCGCACGTCCTTGCGCGCGTTGTTGAGCTCGAACTTCATGCCGTCGAGCGTGCCGTCGAGCGTCTTGCTCATGATCTGGAACAGGCCCGAGTTCACCAGCCCGGCGGACACCAGCGCGACCAGCTGCTTGAGGTCGATGCCGGCACGCTGGCCGACCGCGAACGCCTCGGCGGTGGCGTTGCAGATCGCTTGCGCGATGAAGTTGTTCAGCAGCTTGATCACGTGGCCGGCGCCGGGGCCGCCGACGTGGAAGACGTTCTCGGCGAAGCACTTCAGCAGCGGCTCGATGCGCGCGAAGTCCTCGGGGCTCGCGCCGACCATCACGTTGAGCCGGCCGGCCTCGGCTTCGACCGGCGTGCGCGCCAGCGGCGCGTCGACGAAGCCGACGCCCTTGGCGCCGCACAGTTCGCGCATGCGGGCGGTGGAGTCGGGCTCGCTGGTCGACGTGTCGACGATCACCAGGCCCTTGGCCGCGCCGGCCAGCAGGCCGTTGGCACCGGCGACGACTTCTTCCACCTGCGGCGAGCCGGTGACGCACAGGAACACCACACCGCAGTCGCGCGCCAGCGCCGCCGGGCTCGGCAGTTCCCGGGCGCCGGCAGCCAGCAGGTCGGCCACGCGCTCGCGCTGGCGAAACGCCGCGATCGCCAGCGGATGGCCCTTGGCAAGCAGGTTCTTGGCCATGCCATGGCCCATCAGGCCCGAGGCGCCGATGAATCCGACGGTTTGCATCTGAGGGGTCCTCCTACAACGTGCCCGGCGGGAACAGCCGCGGCAGGAACAGCGGCACGCTGGGCCAGATGATGATGATCGCCAGCACCAGCAGCATCGGCAACAGCATGATCAGCGTGTCCTTCAGCGCGTCGACGATGCGGATCTTGGCGATCGCGCAAGCGATCATCAGGCACAGCCCGTACGGCGGCGTGACGAGGCCGAACGCCAGCGACACGATGCCGACGATCGCGAAGTGCACCGGGTCCATGCCGGCACTGTGCGCCAGCGGCTGCAGGATCGTGCCGACGATGATGATCGCGGGGATCGCATCGAGGAAGCAGCCCACCACCAGGAACACCGCGGAGATGAAGAAGCCGGCGCCGACCGGCCCCATGCCCCAGCCGGTGACACCCGCCAGCAGTGCCTTGGGAATCTGGTAGTACGCCAGCAGCCAGCCGAACGCGCTGGCGGTGCCGACGCAGAACAGCGCCACTGCCGACAGCTTGCCGGTCTCGAGCAAAGCGTCGTACAAGCCCTTCAGGTTCATCTCGCGGTAGACCAGCAGCGACAGCACGCCGGCGTACAGCACCGCGATCGCGGCCGACTCGGTGGCCGTGAACCAGCCGAAGACCTTGCCGCCGATGATGATGAACGGCGTCACCAGCGCCGGCACCGACACCAGCGTCGACGCGATCACCTCCCTGAAGCTGGCACGCTCGTACTTCGGGTACTTGCGCCGCTTCGCGTACGCGTGCACGGTGGCCATCTGGGCCAGCCCGATCAGCAGGCCCGGCACGATGCCGGCGAGCATCAGCGCGCCGATCGACACCGTCAGCACGCCGCCCCACACGATCATCAGGATCGACGGCGGGATGATCACCGCCAGCACCGCCGACACCGCGGTGATCGCCACCGAAAAGCTGAGGTCGTAGCCCTCCTTGGTCTGCGCGTCGATGAAGATCTTGCTCTGGCTCGCCGCGTCGGCGGTCGACGAGCCCGACACGCCGGCGAAGAAGATCGACAGCACCACGTTCACCTGCGCCAGCGCACCGGGAAAGTGGCCCACCAGCGCGCGCGAGAAGCGCACCAGCCGGTCGGTGATGCCGCCGACGTTCATCAGGTTGGCGGTGAGCAGAAAGAACGGCACCGCCAGCAGGATGAACGAGTTATAGGCGTTGAAGGTCTCCTGCACCAGGCCCTGCGTGTCCAGCCGCGGCTCGATCACGTAGATCGGCAGGCAGGCCAGCCCGAGCGCGAATGCCACCGGCACGCGCAGCAGCATCAGCGCGAAGAAGATGCCGAACAGGATCAGCGCCGCGGTCTGTGGGTCGAGTGCCGCCCCGTTCATCGCGGGCTTTCCGGCGCATCGGCGCCGCTCAGCACGCGCAGCGCGTCGAGCACGTGCTCGCCCTGGAACAGGATCCACGTGATGCCGGTCAGCGGCCAGGCGACGTGGATCATCCACAGCGGCAGCTCGGCCAGCTCGGAGATGCGGTGGAAGGCGAAATGCGTGAACAGCCAGCCGCCCCAGACAAACACCAGCGCGAACGCGAGGATGAACACGCTGGACACGATCTTCAACAGTGCGGCGGCGCGCGCGCCGAGCCTGGGCCAGACGTCGACCTCGAAGTGCGCGCTGTCGCGCACACCCACCATCGCACCGATCATCACCATCCAGACGAACAGGAAGCGCGCCATCTCCTCGGTCCAGATGTAGGCCGGGATCAGCGACGTGTAGCGCGAGAAGATCTGCAGGCTGACCGGCACGATCAGGATGCCGACCGCAAGCACCAGCAGCCACGACAGCAGCCGGCTGTACAGCGCAGTGAAACGCTTGTAGAGATGCATGGGGCGAAGACGGCCAGCCAGCGTACCCGCCGCTTGGCCCGTCAACCGAAGAGCGGCGCCACCCCAGTGGCGCCTCCCCCAGTGAACACCGCGGATCCGGCTCCGCCGGTCCGCTGGTGTTGCCCCCTCGGGGGGAGGCGGCCGCCAGGCCGCTTCGGGGGGGTCATTTCAACGAATTGATCTTGTCGTAGATCGCGTCGGCGCCGATCTCCTTGGCGTACGCGGCCATCACCGGGTCGGCCAGCTTCTTCATCTGCTCGCGGTCGGTGAACGGCACGCGCTTGAGCTTGCCTTCCTTCTCGAGCTTGTCGAGCTTGGCGGTGTCTTCCGAGCTCTCCACCTGGCGGCCGTAGGCGCCGGCTTCCTTGCCGGCCTTGAGGATCGCGGCCTGCAGGTCGGCCGGCAGCTTGGCGAAGGTCTTGCCCGAGAAGCAGATCGGCCGGATCGTGATCGCGTGCTGCGTCATCGACAGCTGCGGCGCCACCTCGTAGAACTTCATCGCCTCGACGCCGGCGGCCTCGTTCTCGCCGGCCGAGATCACGTTGTTCTGGATCGCGTTGTAGACCTCGTTGTAGGCGATCACGGTCGGGCTCATGCCGATCGCGCTGAACGTCTTGCTCCAGATGGGCGCACCCTGCACGCGAACCTTGAGGCCCTTC
>DATIFD010000557.1:0-2102 GCA_035455385.1 Burkholderiaceae bacterium | reverse complement strand
CGGGCGCTGGAGGCGCTGGTGGCGCATGCGGCGCGCGAGGGTTCGGGCGGCCACAGCCCGAGCGATTTTGCGTTGCTCGATCTGGCGCAGGGCGAGATCGAGGAACTGGAGCGGGGCCAGCCACGGCTTGAGGACGTGCTGCCGCTGTCGCCGCTGCAGGAGGGGCTGCTGTTCCACGCGCTGTACGACGCGCATGCGCCGGACGTCTATACGGTGCAGCTTGAGCTTGAGCTTGAGGGCGGGCTCGATGTTGCGGCGCTGGAGGCCGCGGTGCAGGCGGTGGTGGCGCGGCACGCGAGCCTGCGTGCCTGCTTCCGGCATGAGCGTCTGGATCGGCCGGTGCAGGTGATCGTGGCGGGGGCGCTGGCGCCGTGGCGGCTGATCGACCTGTCGATGCACGAGGAGGGCGAGCGCGGTCGGCGACTTTCGGAGCTTGTTGCCGCCGACCGGCTGACGCGGTTCGATCTGTCGGCGGCGCCGCTGCTTCGGTTTGCGCTGGTGCGGCTTGAGGCGGAGCGGCACCGTCTGCTGCTGAGCAGCCATCACCTTCTGATGGATGGCTGGTCTGCGCCGGTGGTGGTGCGGGAGCTTCTGGAGTTGTACCGGCGGCGCGGCGACAGCGCGGCGCTGCCGCGGCTGACGCCGTACCGGGACTATCTGGCGTTTGTGGCCGGTCAGGACCGGCCGGCGTCGCTGGCCTACTGGCGCGAGGCGCTGTCGGGGCTTGAGGAGGCGACGCGGATCGCGCCGGCCGATGCGGGGCGTGCTGCGGTTGCGCCCGAGACGCTCGAGCTTGCGCTCGAGGAGCAGCTGAGCGGCGGGCTTTTGGCGACCGCGCGGGCCGCGGGGGTGACGCTGAACAGCCTGCTGCAGGCGGCCTGGGGGGTGCTGCTCGGCCGGCTGACCGGTCGCGACGACGTGGTGTTCGGGGTGACGGTGGCGGGCCGTCCGGCGGAGCTTGCCGGGGTCGAGAGCATGGTGGGGCTGTTCATCAACACGCTGCCGCTGCGACTTGCTGTATCGCCCGGGGAGCCGCTGGCGGAGCTGCTGCGGCAGACCCAGGAGCGGCAGTCGCAGCTGATGGCGCATCAGTATGTTGGGCTTGCCGAGGTGCAACAGGCGGCGGGCCTGGGCGAGCTGTTCGACACGCTGATGGTGTTCGAGAACTATCCGGTGGACCGCGCCGGTCTTGCCGCCGCGGCCGGCGGGCTGCGGCTCGGCGCGGTGCGCGGGCATGACGCGACGCATTATCCGCTGAGCCTGATGGTGCGGCCGGGCGAGCGGCTGTCGCTGCGGCTGGACTACCGTCCCGACCTGTTCGATCGCGGCAGCGTCGAGGCTCTGGGGCAGCGTCTGCTGCGGCTGCTTTCGGGCGCGGTTGCGGCGCCGGATCGGGCGATCGGCTCGCTTGCGATCCTGTCGGAGCGCGAGCGCGCCACGGTGCTGGAGCACTGGAACGCGACCGCGCGGCCGGTTGCGCCGGCGACGCTGCCCGAACTGTTCGCCGCGCAGGCCGCGCGCACCCCGGATGCGGTGGCGCTGGTGTACCAGGATCGCCGGCTGAGCTACGCCGAACTCGAGGCGCATGCCAACCGGCTGGCGCACCACCTGCGCGGGCTCGGGGTCGGCCCCGAGACCGTGGTCGGGCTGTGCCTGGAGCGCTCGCCCGAACTGGTGATCGGGCTGCTCGGCATCCTGAAGGCGGGCGGGGCGTACCTGCCGCTCGATCCCGGCTACCCGGCGCCGCGGCTGTCCTACATGCTGAGCGACGCCGGCGCCGCGGTGCTGGTGACGCAGTCGGCGCTGCTGCCGCGGCTGGCCGCAGCCGCGCTGCCGGCGCGGCTGGTGCGGCTGGACGCCGACTGGGCCGAGCTGGCGCGCCGGCCGGCGCAGCCGCCCACCACCAGCCTCGACCCCGCCCACCCGGCCTACGTCATCTACACCTCAGGCTCAACCGGAACCCCAAAGGGCGTCATCGTCACGCATCAAAATGTCGTTCGGTTGTTCGAAGCCACGAAACAGTACTTTCACTTCGGATCTGATGATACTTGGACGTTATTTCACTCCTTCGCTTTTGATTTTTCAGTTTGGGAGATTTGGGG
>DATIFD010000556.1:0-2674 GCA_035455385.1 Burkholderiaceae bacterium | reverse complement strand
CGCTGTGAGACCGATGCGCCGGAGAGACTTTCGTCTGCCTGAGGCCCGCTGTCGAAAGATGGTGCCGTGAAGCCGTTGGTGCGGCCGCATGGTGGCGGCGATCTGCGCCCGCTGTTGCTCGGCGGTGCCGAGGCGGCGGCCGAACGCGCGCGTGCCGCGGCGATGCCCAAGCTCCGGGTCAGCTCGCGCGAGCGCGGCGACATCGTCATGCTCGGCATCGGCGGCTTCACGCCGCTCGAGGGCTTCATGGGCAGCGCCGACTGGCGCGGCGTGTGCGACGGCATGCGCATGGCCAGCGGGCTGTTCTGGCCGATCCCGATCACGCTGTCGGCCAGCGAGTCGCAGGCGGGCGAAATCGCGGTCGGCCGGGACATCGCGCTGGTCGACCCCGACGACGGACACATCCTGGCGACGATGCGCGTCGACGAGAAGTACCCCATCGACAAGGCGCACGAGTGCATGCGCGTCTTCAAGACGGTGGACGAGGCGCATCCCGGCGTCAAGATGGTGATGCAGCAAGGCGCGGTCAACCTCGCCGGCCCGCTGAAGGTGCTGTCGCAGGGCGGTTTCCCGGAGAAGTACGGCGATCTGTTCATGACCCCGGCACAGACCCGCAAGCTGTTCAATTCGCTCGGCTGGTCGCGCATCGCGGCTTTCCAGACGCGCAACCCGATGCACCGCTCGCACGAATACCTCGCGAAGGTGGCGATCGAGGTCTGCGACGGCGTGCTCGTGCACTCGCTGCTCGGCGCGCTCAAGCCCGGCGACATCCCTGCCGAGGTACGCACGCGGGCGATCGCCGCACTGGCAAAGAACTATTTCGTGCCCTCGACGATCGTGCAGGCCGGCTATCCGCTGGACATGCGCTACGCCGGTCCGCGCGAGGCGCTGCTGCATGCGCTGTTCCGCCAGAACTACGGCTGCTCGCACCTGATCGTCGGCCGCGACCATGCCGGCGTCGGCAGCTACTACGGCCCGTTCGACGCCCACCACATCTTCGACGAGATCCCGCCCGACGCGCTGGAGACGCGGCCGCTGAAGATCGACGTCTCGTTCTGGTGCTACCGCTGCGGCGGCATGGCGTCGGGTCGCACCTGCCCGCACGGCGATGCCGATCGGCTGCAGGTGAGCGGCACGCAGCTTCGCAAGTCGCTTTCCGAAGGGAGCCAGGTGCCGACCGAATTCAGCCGGCCCGAGGTGCTGGAGATCCTGCGCGAGTACTACGCGGGCCTCGACAAGCCGGCCTGACGCGCAGCGCGATGAAGATCTGCATCGTCTCCGACAGCCACGACCGCGCCGAGCCGCTGGCCGCTGCAGTGCGCGCCGCCAAGGCCGCGGGTGCCGAGGTGGTGATTCACTGCGGCGACCTGATCGGCGCGCAGTCGCTCAAGCCGGCGCTGGCCGCCGGACTGCCGGTGCATTTGATCCACGGCAACAACCTGGGCGACGCGATGGCGTTGAATCGCTTGTCGCGGACCAGTGGGGGTCAATTGCAGTACCACGGCGCGGATGCGCGCATCGAACTCGGAGGCCGCCGGGTGTTCGTCGTTCACTACGACGACTACGGCTACGCAATGGCGTGCACCGGCGATTGGGAGCTGGTGTGCTGCGGCCACTCGCACCGGGCCGAGGTGCGGCGGGTCGAGGCCGTGAACGGCGGCTCGAGCTGGCTGGTCAATCCGGGCACGGTCGCCGGTCTGGCGGCGCCTCAGACCTGGGTGCTGGGCGACCTGGCGACGATGCGGTTCGAGTTGCACCAGCTGGGCGAGCACGCCAAGGACCTCGCGCAGGCATAGAACGATTCACGACGTTGCGCGGCCCGCGGCCCGCTGCGCAACCGCTCCAGCAAGACCGGGCCACCGAGAAGATCGACAGGAGACTCGCACGATGTTCGCGACCAACCCCTTTGCCGCGGTGGCCAGCGCGCTGCCGGCCAACGCGATGCAGGTGTTCGTGATCCTGATGGGGCTGGCCGTGCTGGTGGGCACGCTGCTCGACATGATCCACAAGGGCAGCGCAAGCTACTTCTTCGCCAACTGGCGCAAGTCGCGCGGCAAGGGCGCGCCGGTCGACGTCGCGTCGATCGCGGTCAAGACCGTCGTGGTGGACGTCCTCGCCTCGGGCGAGTTCTGCAACCCGCGGCGCCGCATCGCCCACCTGCTCACGATGTACGGGTTCGTCCTGTATCTCCTCACCACCGCAATCATGGTGTTCGGCTACCCGACGGCCGCGACGCCGACGCCGGCCCTGGTGGTGCAACTCTGGTGGCTGGGTGGGCTGATGGCCCTCGTCGGCGGCTACTGGTTCTGGTTCTTCATCCGTGTCGACGTCGCGGCCGAGGGCAACACGCCGTTGCGCGTGATGCGCGCCGATCTGTTCATCCTCTCGCTGCTCGCCAGCGTGACGCTCGGCCTCGTCTGGGCCTGGCTGCAGGCTCGCGGCAGCGCGGCCGCCGGCGTTCTGTTCGGCCTGTACATCGTCGCCACCGCGGTGCTGTTCGTCGGCGTTTACTGGTCCAAGTTCGCGCACATGTTCTTCAAGCCCGCGGCCGCCTTCGAGAAGCGGGTTTCCAAGGCCAGCGGCGTGCATGCCAATCTGCCCCTGCAGACCCGCGACGATCCTGCGCAACAGGCAAGGCATTCGATGGAACTGCTGCGCAACGCCCCGATGGACA
>DATIFD010000555.1:0-3871 GCA_035455385.1 Burkholderiaceae bacterium | reverse complement strand
CGGCCAGAACGCCGTCGTGCTGTTGATCAGCGATGGCCTCGATCGCGACAACGCGAGCGAGCTCGGCGCGGAGATGGAACGGCTGCACAAGTCGTGTCGCGAGCTGATCTGGCTGAACCCGCTGCTCCGCTTCGAAGGCTTCGAGGCACGGCCGGCGGGCATCCGGGCGATGTTGCCGCACGTCGATCGCTTCCTGCCGGTGCACAACCTCGAGAGCATCGAGCAGCTGGTGCAATTGCTCGGGCAACCGGATCTGCCGCCGCGAGCGTCTTGACGCCACCGATGAGTCACCCCGCAGTGCCCTCGCCGCGGCGGCATCTGTCAGCGAACACGGCGCGATCGCGGTTGCGTGCGGCGCTGGGGCTGCTCGCTGCGCTGTGGCTGTGGACGGCACCGCCGGCGTGGGCACAGGCCGCCGCCGCGTCCGAGGCGGCAGCATCGTCGCCGCGGCCGCGCATCGGCCTCGTGCTCGCCGGCGGCGGCGCGCGCGGCGGCGCCCACCTCGGCGTGCTGAAGGTGCTGGAGGAACTGCACGTGCCGATCGACATCATCGTCGGCACCAGCGCCGGATCGATCGTCGGCGCGGCCTATGCCAGTGGCATGCCGCTGGCCGACATCGAGGCCGAGATGAAGCCGCTGAACACGGCCGATCTGTTCCGTGACAGGCCGCGCGAAGACGTGCCGATGCGCCGCAAGGCCGACGACCAGCTGAACTACATCGGCCCCGAGGTCGGCGTGAGCCTGGACGGCCTGCGGCTGCCCAAGGGCGCGGTGGCCGGCGTCGCGCTCGAAGGCGTGCTGCGACGCCTGACGGCGCGCCAGCGCGACAGCAACTTCGACAAGCTGCCGATCCGATTTCGCGCGGTCGCCACCGACGTCGCGACGTCGGAGATGGTGGTGCTCGATCACGGCAGCCTGGCGCAGGCGATCCGCGCCAGCATGGCGATTCCCGCGGTGGTGAACCCGGTCGAGATCGACGGCCGGCTGCTGGTCGACGGCGGGCTTTCGCGCAACCTGCCGGTCGACGTGGCGCGCAGCCTCGGCGCGCAGGTGGTGATCGCGGTCAACATCGGCACGCCACTGCTCGAACGCAAGGACATCACGTCGCTGCTGTCGGTGTCGGATCAGCTGACGCGCATCCTTACCAACAACAACGTCAGCCAGTCGTTGAAGGAGCTCGGCCCCGACGACGTGCTGATCACGCCCGAGCTCGGCACCATCAGCACCGCGGACTTCGATCGCATCGCCGATGCGGCCGTGGCTGGCGAGAAGGCCGCGCGCGGCGCTGCCGAGCAGCTGGCGCGGCTGCAGATCGATGCCGACACCTACGCGGCAATGAACGCGGCACGAACGGCGCAAACCAACACCGGCGAGATCCGCATCGCGACCGTCGAGATCAAAGGCACCGATCGCGTCAATCCGGAGGTGGTGCGCGGCGCGATGCGCACGAAGCGCGGCGACACGTTCGACCCCTCGGTGGCCGAGGCCGACATGCGTCGCATCTATGGCAGCGGCGACTTCGAGAGCGTCAGCTACTTCCTCACCGAGCAGCCCGGCGGCGGCTACGTCTTGACGACCGACGTCACCGAGAAGTCGTGGGGCCCGAATTACCTGCGCTTCGGCCTCGGCATGTCCACCGACTTCAAAGGCCGCTCGTACTTCAACCTGTTGGCCACGCACCGGTGGACCTGGCTGAACTCGCTGGGCGCCGAGTGGCGCAACGACCTGCAGATCGGCAACAACGAGCGCGTGCGCACCGAGTGGTACCAGCCGCTGTCGCCGAGGCAGCGCTGGTTCGTCGCCGTGGGGGCTGAGTACGCGAGCGACCCGTTCGACGTGTATGTCCAAGGGCAACGGGTGTCGCGCTTCACGCGCGACATCAAGCAGTTCGACCTCACGGTCGGTGTGCCGTTCGGGCGCGCCGGCGAGATCCGTCTGGGCGCCGTGCGCGGTGAAGCCAAGCTCGGCGACGACACCAGCGTCATTCCCGCCAGCCTGCTGTCGCCGCCGCAACAGATGGGCGGCGCCCAGCTGCAGCTGCGGGTGGATCAGCTCGACAGCCTTCGCTTCCCGCGCCAGGGCTATGCGCTGGACCTGAAGCTGTTCCGTTCGATGGTGGCGATGGGCGCGGATCAGAACTACGACCGGCTCGCGATGAACGCGTCGGGCGCGTTCTCGTGGGATCGGCACACCGTGCAGGCTGCCGTCATGGGTGCGATGGCCGTCGGCAGCGAAGATCTGCCGTTCTACGAGCTGTCGAGCCTGGGCGGCTTCCTGCGGCTGTCGGGTTACCGCACCGGCGAGTTCCTCGGGCGCGACATGCGGTTCGGCCGCCTGGTCTACAACTACCGCATCGCCGGCCCAGGATTCCTCGAAGGCATGTCGCTCGGCCTGTCGGCGGAGGCAGGGCGCATCGGCGACGCGACGACCGACCCGGCCGCGCTGAAGACGCGCTACGGCAGCGCGATCTACCTCGCCGTGGACACCCCGTTGGGGCCGGTCTACCTCGCCTACGGGCGAGCCAATTCAGCCAACCAGGCGGTCTACATCTTCCTCGGCTTGCCTTGAACCGTGCGGCCGCACGGCCGACCGACTCACACGGCCACGGTCTGGCGCACCGCACGCTCCCAGCGCGCCATCAAATCCTGCGTACGCTCGCGCGGCATCGTCGGCAGGAAGCGCCGCTCGACCTGCCACTGCGCCGCCAGTTCGTCCAGGGTCTTGTAGACGCCGACTGCAAGCCCGGCGAGGTAGGCCGCGCCGAGCGCGGTGGTCTCCACCACCTTCGGCCGCACCACCGGGATGCCGAGCAGGTCGGCCTGGAACTGCATCAGCAGGTCGTTGACGCTGGCGCCGCCATCGACGCGCAGCTCCGTCACTGCGGCGACGCCGGCGCCCTGCGCGTCGCGCGCCATCGCCTGCAGCAGCGCAGCGCTCTGGAACGCGATGCTCTCGAGCGCCGCGCGCGCGATGTGAGCCACCGTGCTGCCCCTCGTCAGGCCGACGATGGTGCCGCGCGCGTCGGCGTTCCAGTACGGCGCGCCCAGCCCGGTGAATGCCGGCACGAACATCACGCCGCCGGCGTCGGGCACGCTGGCGGCCAGCGCCTGCACCTCGCTGCTGCCGGCGATCGCGCGCAGTCCGTCGCGCAGCCACTGCACGACAGCGCCGGCGATGAACACGCTGCCTTCGAGCGCGTACTGCGGCAGCGCGCCGGTCTGCGCCGCCGCCGTGGTGACCAGGCCGTTCTTCGACTGCTCGAAGCGCTCGCCGGTGTGCATCAGCATGAAGCAGCCGGTGCCGTAGGTGTTCTTCGCCAGCCCGGCCTTGAAGCACGCCTGGCCGAACAGCGCGCTCTGCTGATCGCCCGCGATGCCGGCGATCGGGATCGGCGCGCCGAACCACGATGGATCGGTCTCGCCGTACAGGTGACTCGACGGAAACACCTCGGGCAGGAGCTCCGGCGGCACGTGCAGCGCCTTCAGCAGCTCGTGGTCCCACTGGTTGCGGCGGATGTCGAACAGCATCGTGCGCGATGCGTTGCTCACGTCGGTGGCGTGCACGCGGCCGCGGGTCAGCTGCCACAACAGCCACGAGTCGACGGTGCCGAATGCCAGCGTGCTCTGGTCGGCGTCGAAGCGGCTGCCGATCACCTCGTCGAGCAGCCAGCGGATCTTGGTGCCGGAGAAATACGGGTCGATCACCAGCCCGGTGACGTGCCGCACATGCTCGGCGAGGCCCTCGCGCGCGCGCAGTTGGGCGCACAGCGGCTCGGTGCGGCGGTCCTGCCAGACGATCGCGTGGTGGGTCGGCTGGCCGGTGCGACGGTTCCACATCACGGTGGTCTCGCGCTGGTTGGTGATGCCCAGCG
>DATIFD010000554.1:0-2586 GCA_035455385.1 Burkholderiaceae bacterium | reverse complement strand
TAGGCGTTGGGCGCACTGTGATAGATCGGCGCATTGAGCAACGCGCGCATGCCGGGCTCGAGGCCGTAGCACAGCCGTGTGCGCTCGAGCGTGCGCGCGATCTGCTCGGGCGTCGGCAGGCTGCGGCGGATGCCCTTGGGGCGTCCGGTGGTGCCCGATGTGTAGAGCATCGGACCGCGCGGGGTGCGCGCGGGGTCGGCGCACGGCGGCGCGGCGTCGCGCAGCGCGTCCCATCGCGGCCACGCGGGGCCGGCGTCGCCGGCGGCGATGGCCGGCATGTTTGCCGGCACTGCGTCGTGCAGCTCGCGCAGCAGGTCGGCCTCGGCGATGAACACGCGCGCGCCGCAGTCGCCGAGGATGTAGTGCAGCTCGTCGCGCTTGAAGTGCCAGTTGATCGGGCACCAGGTGGCGCCGAGCCAGCGCAGCGCCAGCATCAGCTCGATCACGGTCGGCGTGTTGCGCAGCATCAGCGCCACCGTGTCCGCGGCGGTGACGCCCAGCGCCTGCAGCGCCGACGCCGCGCGCAGCACGCGCTCGGACATCGCGTCGGGCCCGATGGTCTGGCCCTGGTAGATCAGCGTCGGCGTCATGCGGGCCGAATTGTCGGGGCTGCGAGAACCCGCCGTCAGGCCGGGCTGCGCCACACGCCGACGCCGAGGCCGCCGTCGACCACCAGCGCGTGCGCGTTGACGTAGCTGGCCTCGTGCGAGAGCAGGAAGATGCAGGCGTGCCCCACCTCCCAGCCGGTGCCCTGGCGGCCGAACGGCACCGCGGCCGCGCGATTCGGACGCCGGCGCGTCGCGTCGCGGCCCATCGGGGTGTCCATCAGGCCGGGCAGCACCGCATTGCAGCGGATCGCCTTCGGCTCCCCGGCCACCGCGATCGCGCGCGCCAGCGCGACCTGCGCCGCCTTCGACGTCTCGTACGCCGGGTTGCGCGAGTTGTTGCGCAGCGCGGCCAGCGACGACATCAGCACGATCGAGCCGCCGTCGGCCATCAGCGGCAGCGCCGCCTGCGCGAACAGCATGTGGCTGCGCAGGTTGACCGCGAACTCGTCGTCCCAGCTGTCGGCGCTCAGGCGCTCCAGCGGAAGGCCGCGCGAGATGCCGACGTTGAGCACCAGGCCGTCGAGCCCGCCCAGCCGTTGAGCGCAGCGGGCGAGCAGCGGCGCGATCGCGGCGGCGTCGCGCACGTCGGCCGCTTCGGCGAACGCACGACCGCCTTCGGACGCGACCATCGCCACCGTGGCGTCGGCCGCTTCGGCCACGGCGTCGATGCACGCCACCGCCGCACCCTCGCGCGCGGCCAGCAGCGCGATCGCGCGGCCATTGCCGACGGGCACCGTCTCGCCCGGCGGGCTGGCGCGCTGGCCTGCGCCGACCACGACCACCTTGCGCTGTGGCAGGCGGCCGCGGCCCGGCGTGCGGCCGAGCGTCTCGGCAAACACCGACTGCTGCGCTGCGAGCTCGGTGGGGGCCTGGTGCATCGTCTACTCCGCCGGGCCGCGGCCGGCGCCGGGCCGCCCCAAGCCGGCCGCGCCCCCTCGGGGAATGACGAACGAAGTGGGCGTGGGGGTCACAGGCCGGCGCCGGGCCGCTCCCAAGCCGGCCGCACCCCCTCGGGGGGCAGCGAACGAAGTGAGCGTGGGGGTCAAAGACTCTCCTCGATATCGACCTCGTAGTTCTCGAGGAAGCGGCACACCATCATGTAGAAGCCGATCGTCAGCACCAGCTCGGCGGTCTGGCGCTCGCCGAGCAGCGATCGCGCCTGCGCGAACATCGCATCGCTCGCCTTCACGCGGTGCACCAGCTGGTCGGTGAAGTCGAGCACGAAGCGCTCGCGCGCGTCGAGCACGCCGAGGTCGCCGGCGGCATCGGTGACCGCCGCGATCTTCTCCGGCGCCAGGCCGACCTTGCGCGCCAGCCGCTTGTGCTGGTGCACCTCGTAGCTTGCACCGCTGATCATGCCCACGCGCAGGATCGCCACCTCGCGCAGCGGCGCCTCAAGCGCGCCGCGCCGCAGCAGCGCGCCACCGAGTTGCAGGAAGCCCACCGCCGCCGGCCCGGCGTGCGGCAGCATGCGATACAGGTTGAGCGGCGGGCGGTCGCCGAGCAGCTCGGTGTACGCAGCCGGTGCCTGGGTGAGATCGAAATACGCGGTGCGGGCCATCGTGCGGGTGTCGGCAGGGCAGGCGCCGATGCTAGGGCCGCGCCGCCAAGCGGTCCAACGGCGTTTGCGCGCATCGCGACGCAGCCTCGTGGAATACCCTAGGTGACGCGGCTCGGCACGCGGCCGGCGCCGCGCCGTCATCCAGTCCCCGGCCCGAACGCGTTAACCTCGGGCTGCAGCATGTCCGCATCCGTGAAGCGCTCGAGCCCGCCCCTGCGATCCATGCGCACCCTCGCCGTTCTGTGGGGCGCGTGCGTCGCGCTCGCCGCGTCCGCGGCCGACTTGTCCGCCGCGGCGCAGAGGGAGATCGGGCAGTTGCTCGACCGCATCGAATCCTCCAACTGCAGCTTCGGCCGCAACGGCAGCTGGTATCCGCCGTCCGAGGCGCGCAAGCACCTGCAGATGAAGCTCGACTAC
>DATIFD010000553.1:0-6886 GCA_035455385.1 Burkholderiaceae bacterium | reverse complement strand
GGGCGGTGCCGGCCAGGCATGCGGCGGCCGCAGCGCCGACGACGGCGCGCTTGAGCGACAAGGCCTTGATTGCCATGGGGTCTCCTGTGGGGTGGACGGGTCGGATCGAGTGTTGCCCGCCGGCCGGGGCACCGGAACCCGAGGAACCCCGGGATTGATGGCCGTCAACCCGGCTGCTGCGGTGCCCGCCTACAGTGGTCGCAGTCACGAGGAGCGCACGATGTACAAGAACCTGCTGGTGCCGGTGGACGGCAGCGAGCTCTCGGAGCGGGCGATGCGGGAAAGCATCGCGCTGGCCCGGCAGCTGGGGGCGTCGATCACCGGCTTCGTCGCCGAGCCCGACATGCCGCTGCCGAACGTCGGCACGCAACCGGGGGCGTACGCGCGCCAGCGCGAGGTGCACGAGCAGCGCACCGACACCCACGCGCACGAGGTGCTGTCGCGCTTCGGCGCGATGGCCGGCGAGGTCGGGGTCTCGTTCCAGGGGCGGCACCTGCGCACCGACCACATCGACGCGGCGATCGTCGAGCTGGCGCGTGAGCTCGAGTGCGACATGATCGTGATGGTCACGCACGGGCGCGGCGCGTTCGGCGAGCTGCTGTTCGGTTCGCACACCAAGAGCGTGCTGGCCAAGAGCCGCATCCCGCTGCTGGTGCTGTACTGACCCGGAGCGGGTGTTGACCCGCAACGTGCACGCGTTGCGGGTCGGCCGGCAATTGCACCGTCGGGGCGCCCGGTTGGGCGCGCCGGCCTTTCGCCGCGACGAGGGCGCTGTTACGCTCGTCGCATATGAACCAGACGGTACAAAAGCGCCCGGCGCGTCCGGCACGGAGGAGCGCGGAGGCTGCGGCGCCGTCGCGCACCAACGACCCGGCACGCACGATGGCCGACATCATCGAGGTCGCGACCCGCGAATTCGCCGACAAGGGGCTGGCCGGCGCGCGCATCGACGTCATCGCCGACGCGATGCGCACCAGCAAGCGCATGATCTACTACTACTTCGGCAGCAAGGAGGCGCTGTACGTCGCGGTGCTCGAGGAGGCCTACCGCCGCATGCGCGTGATCGAGGCCGAGCTGCACCTCGACGATCTGCCGCCGGAGGATGCGCTGCGCAAGCTGGTCGGACACACGGTGGACTACCAGCTGGCGCATCCGGAGTTCATCCGCCTGGTGATGACCGAGAACATCCATCGCGGCGAGTACCTGGCGCGCAGCAAGTCGATCCAGAAGCTGAACGTGCCGGCCATCGACGGGCTGCGCCGCGTCTACGAACGCGGCGTTGCCGACGGCGTGTTCCGCGTCGGGCTCGACCCGATCGACCTGCACATGTCGATCAGCGCGCTGAGCGTGTTCAACGTCGCCAACCGCCACACCTTCGCGCTGATCTTCAAGCGCGATCTGGAATCGCCGGCGGCGCTGATCAGACGGCGCGACAGCATCATCGAGATGGTGGTGCGCTTCGTGCGCAAGTGACGGCGCGGGTGCGCTCAGCGCGCCGCCGCGCAGACCTCGCGCAGCCAGTCCGCCATGCGATCGAAGGCGTGCCGAGCGGCGGCACTGTACGGCATCGCTCGCAGGTAACTGTGGATCAGGCCCTGCCCGCGATCGAGCACCAGCGGCACGCCGGCGGCCCGCAGGGCGTCGGCATAGGCGATGCCCGAGTCGCGCAGCGGGTCGTGCTCGGCGACGGCCACGAAGGCCGGCGGCAACCCGGCGTGGCTCTCGGCCAGCAGCGGCGCCGCCAGCGGATTGCGGCGATCGCGCGGATCGGGGCAATAGGCGGCGTCGACGATGGGCATCGTCGCCACGGTGACGATCGGGCCGTCGGGATTCTCGCGATGCGAGGGCCGGTCGTGCGAGAAGTCCATGCCGGGGTAGACCAGCAGCTGCGCGCGCAGCGTCTCCTGCGCACCGCGAAACGCCAGCGTCATCGCGGCGGCGAGGTTGGCGCCGGCACTGTCGCCGCCCACCGCGATGGCGTCACGGCGCAGTCCGAGCGCAGCAGCCTCGCTGAAGGCCCATCGCACCACGGCGCGGCAGTCGTCCACTGCCGCGGGGAACGGGTGCTCCGGCGCGAGCGCGTAGTCGACGCTGATCACGGCTATCTCGCACGCGGCGGCGAGCCTGGCCGTGATGTCCCAGTGCGTTTCGGGGCTGCCCTGCGTCCAGGCGCCGCCGTGCATGTAGATCAGCGCCGCCCGGGGCCCGACGACTGCATCGGATCGGAACACCCGCACGCGCACATTGCGGCCCGCGTCGGGCACGGCGATGTGGTGCTGCTCGTCGGCAAGCACACCGGATGGCGCGGGTTGGCGCATGCGCTCGGCCACGCGTTCGAAATGCCGGCGGCGGTCGGCCGCACCCGCTGGCTGCGGCAGCTCGGCCCACAGGCGTGCCCAGTCGGCGAGGAACGGTTGCAGTTGCGGATCGATCATCGGTCAGTCAGCGCCGGGCCGCTCGCAAGCAGAGCGATCCGCCTCGGGGGAGTGAGCCCGCACCGAGCGAGCGCCTGCGCGCTCGCGAGTGGCTGGCGAACGCCTCGCGGCATGCAAGCCGCGAGGCGCGAGCGCAGCGAGCAAGAAGGCCCATATCACCCCTTGTAACCCAGCACGCGCGGCAGCCACAGCACGCTGTCGGGCACGTAGGTCAGGAACAGCAGCGCCGCGATCAGGACATACACGTAGGGCATGGCCTCGCGGACCACGGCCATCAGCGGCTGCTTCGACAGACTGGCGACGATGAAGAGCAGCAGCCCGTAGGGTGGCGTGATCAGGCCGATCATCAGGTTGACCGTGACGACGAGGCCGAAGTGGACCATGTCGATGCCCAGAGACTGTGCGGTCGGGATCAGGATCGGCACGATCACGAGCAGGATCGTGCCGCCCTCGAGCAGCGCGCCCAGCACCAGCAGCAGGATGTTGACGAGCAGCAGGAAGCTGGTCCGGGTCAGCGCGAAGCCCGCGAGGAAGTGCTTGACGGTCTGCGGCACGTCCTCCTTCGTGACGACGTAGTTGAACACCAGCGCGCCGGCGATCAGGATGCCCACCGTGGCCATCTGGCGGCCGCTGTTCAGCAGCGAGCCGTAGATGTTGCGGCCGCTGACCGAGCGGTACAGCACGACCGAGATCACCAGCGCGTACAGCGCCGCCACCGCGGCCGCCTCGGTCGGCGTCATCACGCCGCTGTAGATGCCGCCGAGCAGCACGGCCGGCATCAACAGTGCCGGCAACGCGCGCCAGGTCAGCGGCAGGAACTCGCGCATCGGCACCGCCGGCTCGACCGGGAAGTTGCGCCGGTGCGCGAGCCAGCCGTTGAGCACCATCATCACCAGCGCCATCACCAGTCCCGGGACCACGCCGGCCGCAAACAGGTAGCCGATCGAGGTGTCCGAGATCAGCGCGTACAGCACCAGTGGGATCGACGGCGGAATGATCGGGCCGATGGTCGCGGTGGCCGCGGTGATCGCCGCCGCGTAGGCCGGCGTGTAGCGCCCGTCCTTGGTCATCATGTCCATCGTCAGCTTGCCGACGCCCACGAGGTCGGCGATCGCCGAGCCCGACATGCCCGAGAAGATCACCGACGACACGACGTTGACGTGGCCCATGCCGCCGCGGAAGCGGCCGACGAGCGCGTTGCACCAGGCCAGCAGCCGGTCGCTCAGCGAGCCCATGTTCATGATCTCGGCCGCCAGGATGAACAGCGGGATCGCCAGCAGCGTGTAGGTGTTGGACAGTCCCTGCAGCAGCTGCTCGGCGGCGATGCCGATGTCCTGACCGGAGAGCGCCAGGTACAGGATCGAGCCGCCGATCATCGACAGCCCGATCGGCAGCCCGAGCAGGCTCAGCACCGCGATGGCCAGCACGCACCAGCCGAAGGGCGAGAGAAGGCGGGTCATCGGAGCACGCTGCGCGCCGCGCGCCCCTGGGTCCGCGCCTGGGAGCGGCCCGGCGCGCTCATGCGGCCGAGCCGCCGTCGCCGAGCGTGTGGCCGTCCTCCACCAGGCGGCCCTGCACCGCCTGCCAGACGATGCCGGCATGGCGCACGACCATCGCGACGACGAACACGACGTAGATCGAGAACACCCAGTTGAACGGGATGCCGAAGCTCGCGGTCGACTCGACCTTCATGAAGCTCACGTAGGACCAGGTGGCAGGCAGCGAGATGAGCAGCAGCGCCACCCCACAGCCACTGGCCACCAGCGTGAAGCCGCGCCGCACCGGCCGCGGCAGGTGGCTGTAGACCATGTCGAAGCGGATGTCTTCGCGGTTCCTCGTCACGAAGGACGAGCCCCAGAGAATGCCCCACAGCCAGACCAGCGTGCACACCTCGTCGGTCCATCCGACCGGCAGGTTCAACGCGTAGCGGAACACCACCTGCAGGATGAAGGCGACGAACATCGCCGCCATCAACAGCACGAGCACGGCCTCAGCAACGCGCCGAAGCCGGGCGATCACAGCGCGTTGATCCGTTCGAGCATGCCGGGCGTCCAGTCCTTCGCCCACTTGGACTTCGCGTACACGTCGAGCACGTGCTTGCGGAACGCGACGACGTCGGGGGTGTAGACCTCCAGGCCCTGGCTCTTGAAGAAGCCGGCCATCTCGGTCTCGTCCTTCTGCATCTGCGCGGTGATCGCGTCGGCGAAGCGGTCGGCCGCGGCCTGCACGGTCTTCTGCTGTGCCGGCGTCATGGCGCTCCACTTCTTGGTCGTGATCGAGAACAGGTTGATGCCGATCAGATGCCCGGTCAGGACGTACTGGGTCGTCACCTCGTAGAACTTCATCGACTTGGTGCCGCTCATCGGGTTGTCCTGGGCGTCGATGGCGCCGGTCTGCAGCGCGGTGTAGGTCTCGGTGTACGCCACCGGCACCGGGTTGGCGCCCAGCGCCGTGCCGACGAACTGCCACCCCTCGCCGGGCGGCATCCGCATCTTGATGCCCGCCAGATCGGCCGGGGTCATGATCTTCTTCTTGGGCTTGAGGTTGAGGTGGCGGGTGCCGATGTACGGCACCGACAGCACCTTGATGCCCATCTGGTCCTCCATCAGCTTGAACAGCTCGCGGCCGACGTCGCTGGCGAACACCTTCTTCATGTGCGCGACGTCGCGGAAGAGGTAGGGCGTGGTGAGCAGGCTCCAGGCCGGGATCTGCTTCTGCACGTCGAAGGCGCCGATGTTGGCCATGTCGAGGTTGCCGCGCTGCATCGCCACCGGCTCGGTGCCCTGCTTGAACAACGTGGCGCCGAAATACGGCTTGAACTCGAAGTCGGGGCCCAGCGCCGCGCCGAAGACGTCGCGCAGGATGGCCGCCCGCACGTCCTGCTCGGGCACGGTGTCGGAGTAGACGAGCGTGATCTTGGCCTGTGCGGCAGCCGGTACGCCGAGGCCGGCGACGCACAGCGCGGCGCCGTGGCCGAGCAGGTTGCGGCGATCGATGCGATGGCTCACGGTGTGTCTCCTGTGTTGTGCGCGAAGGGCGCCGCGCGTCGCGGCGATTCGACCCGCCCGAGCGGGTTCCGGACAAATGTACTGTGTGGTTCAAAATGATCAACGGCGGGCGGGTCGGTGATTTCCCCAATCCCCAGGGATTGCCGATCGGGACGCCGCGTCGCCCGACCTGCATTTGCTCCGAATGTACCAATTGGTTCATACTTCATCGCATTCGCACCGGCGCCGCAGTGGGCCCGCCGATCACCCGCCTTGAAGCTTCCGATGAGACCTTCGACGTCGCCGCGCTCGTGCGACACCTGCGTCGTCCGGGTCGGCGAGCCTTCGGGCGGCCGGACGCGCCGGCCGGCGCCCGCAGCAGGCGCATGATGTTCGCTTCGAGCGCCGCTGCGGCGAACGAGTCCGCGTCCGGGGCGGCAGCGCCCGACGCCCCGGCGTCCGCGCCGAAATTCCTGCTCGGCCTGATCGGCTCGGGCATCCAGCGTTCGCTGTCGCCGGCCCTGCACGAACAGGAGGCGCGCGCCCAAGGCCTGCGGCTGCACTATCAGCTGATCGACCTCGACCGTTCGCCGCAGGGCGCGCGGGCGCTGCCGGGCCTGCTCGAGGCGGCGCGCACGATGGGCTTCGCCGGACTCAACATCACCTACCCGTGCAAGCAGCTGGTGATTCCGCTGCTCGACGAGCTGTCCGACGAGGCGGCGGCGATGGGCGCGGTCAACACGGTGGTGTTCCGCTCCGAACGCGGCACCGTGCGCGCGATCGGACACAACACCGATGGCTCGGGCTGGGCCTGGGGCTTTCGCCGCGCGCTGCCGCAGGCCGACCTGTCGCGCGTGGTGCTGCTCGGCGCCGGCGGTGCCGGCTCGGCGATCGCGCACGCGGTGCTGCGGCTCGGCGCGCGCACGCTGGTGCTGGTCGACCGCGACGCCGCTCGCGCCGAGGCCGCAGCCGCGTCGCTGCGCGAGCGCCACGGCGGGCGCGTCGTCGCCGACGCCGACGTCGCGCGCGCCATGGTCGGCGCCAGCGGCCTGATCCACGCCACGCCCACCGGCATGGACAAGCTGCCGGGGCTGCCGCTGCCGGCCGCGCTGCTGCGCCCGCCGCTGTGGGTGTCCGAGATCGTCTACTTTCCGCTCGAGACCGCGCTGCTGCGCAGCGCACGCGCCGCCGGCTGCGCGGTGTGCGACGGCGGCACGATGGCGGTGGGCCAGGCGGTGGGGGCATTCGAGCTCTTCACCGGCCGCGAGCCCGACGCCGAACGCATGCGCGCGCACTTCCTGTCGCTGATCGCATCGCGCGGCAGCGCCTGAACCACCGGGAGGTCCGGCCGCGCCGCTCGGCGCCGCGGCCGGGAGAGGGACGTGCATCGGCGGTCGGTACCATTGCCGGACGCGCCGCGCCCGCTCCGGGCGCGCGCGGCTGCCGCGGAGCCGACAACGCCTT
>DATIFD010000552.1:0-3293 GCA_035455385.1 Burkholderiaceae bacterium | reverse complement strand
GCCGTCGTCGAGCGCGGCTCGCGCGCGCCGCCGCCCCTCGGCCACGCTGACGGCGAGCCCGCCGAACTGCAGCAACTCGCCGGCCAGTGCGAGCGTGAGCTCGAGCAGGCGCGGCTCGCGCGCGCGGCCGGCGAGGAACTCGAGGCTCTCGCGCACCTCGAGCGCATTGCCGGCGCTGGTGCCGAGCACGGCATTCATGTCGGTGATCAGCGCGCGTGCCGGCAGGCCGGCCTTGTTGGCGACGTCGACCAGGCTGTGCGCCAGCGCATCGGCCTCCGGCCGGGTGGCGCAGAACGCGCCGTTGCCGAGCTTGACGTCGAGCAGCAGCCGGTCGAGCCCGGCGGCGAGCTTCTTGGACAGGATGCTGGCGGTGATCAGCGGCAGCGACTCCACCGTGCCAGTGGCGTCGCGGATCGCGTACAGGCGGCGATCGGCCGGTGCGATGCGCGCGCTCGCGCCGACGATTGCGCAGCCGCAGTCGCGCAGCGTGCGCAGCAGCGTGGTGCGATCGGGCGTCGCGCGGTAGCCGGGCAGCGCCTCTAGCTTGTCGAGCGTGCCGCCGGTGTGGCCGAGCCCGCGGCCGGAGATCATCGGCACCACCGCGCCGCAGGCGGCCAGGATCGGCGCCAGCACCAGGCTCACCTTGTCGCCGACGCCGCCGGTGGAATGCTTGTCGAGCAGCGGTGCATCGAAGCGCGCGCGCGACCAGTCGAGCACCTGTCCCGACGCCGTCATCGCGCGCGTGAGCTGCGTCGTCTCGGCCCGCGTCATGCCGCGCAGGCAGATCGCCATCGCCAGCGCCGCCACCTGGCCCTCGCTCCAGCGGCGCGACTGCAGGCCCTGCACGAAGGCGTCGATCTGCGCCGCGTCGAGCGCATGGCCCTCGCGCTTGGCGCGGATGATCTCCTGGGCGCGCATCGCGTCAGTCGATGCGCCGGATGCGGTCGAGCGCGCCCGGCGCCACGGTGGCGCGCGCCGCCACGTAGCGCTCCAGCGCGTCGATGTCCATCGGACCCGTGCGCGGGTCGCGTCCGTCGCGCGGGAAGACGGTGAAGTTGTCGCCGCCGGCGGCGAGGAAGGCGTTGACCGTGACGCGCAGCGTCTGCCGCGGGTCGATCGATGCGCCGTGCAGTCGCAGGCTGCCCGGCACCACGCGCTGGCCCGGCGGCCTGGCACCGTCCCAGCTGTAGCCGAAGCCTTGCGACACCTGCAGCACGCGCGGCCGCGGCTGGTCGAGCCACTGCTGCTCGAGCGCGCGCTGCAGCTGCGCGCCGGTGAGCGTGATCGTCACCAGGTTGTTGTAGAACGGCTGCACGGAAAACAGATCCTCGTAGCGCACCACACCGCTGGCGTCGCCGCCCAGCGCGGCGCGCAGACCGCCCGGGTTCATCAGTGCCAGCTGCGCGCCGTCGTCCGCGGTGGCCGCCAGCTGCGCGTCGGCGACCAGCTGGCCGACCGCGGTTTCGCCGGCCGGGCTCTCGTCGCGCGACAGCGGTGCCGCGACACGGCCGACCACGCGCTTGGCCAACGGCTCGGCCAGCCGCTCGTACTGCGCGATCAGCCGCGTCTGCGCGCCGTCTTTCGCGAACCGGTCGTTGCGAACGATCAGGTTGTGCGCGCTGGCCTCGCGCACGTCGCCGCTCACCGGGTCGAGCACGAGATCGATCTCGCTGACGAGCGTGCCGTACCGGTCGGCGCTGGTGACCAGGCGCCCCGCGATGCGGCAGATGTACGCGCGGTGCGTGTGCCCGCTGATGACGACGTCGACCGCGGGATCGAACTGCTCGACGATGCGCACGATCGGCCCCGAGACGCCGGGACACTCGTCGTAGTCGCCGCTCGGCTGGCCGCCTTCGTGGATCAGCACGACGATCGCCTCGATGCCCTGGCGCCTGAGCTCGGGCACCAGCGCGTTGACGGTCTGCACCTCGTCGCGGAACTCCAGACCCGCGACGCCTGACGGCACCACGATGTGCGGTGTGTCCTTCAGCGTCAGGCCGATGAACGCCACCGGGATGCCCTGGAAGCGCTTGACGAAGTACGGCGGCAGCAGCGTCTGCCCGCTGCGCACGTCGACGGTGCTGGCGGCGAGCCAGCGGAATGCCGCACCGGCAAACGGCCGCGGGCCCTTGCAGCCGTCGCTCGGATGGCAGCCGCCGCGTTGCAGGCGCAGCAGCTCGGCGCTGCCGCGGTCGAACTCGTGGTTGCCGACGGCCGACGCCTCCAGGCCCATCAGGCCGAGCGCTTCGACCGTCGGCTCGTCGTGGAACAGCGCCGAGACCAGCGGGCTGGCGCCCACCAGATCACCCGCGGCGACGAAAACGTGGTTCGGGTTCTTCGCCCGCAGCTCGGCGACCGCGCTGGCCAGGTACTCGGCGCCGCCGGCAGCGACCGAGACGGTCTTGGCCGGGTCGTGCGGGTCGCGGATGCGGATGCCGCCGCGAGGCGGCAGGAGATTGCCGTGGAAGTCGTTGATCGCAAGGATCTTCACCGCCACCGGACCCTCGGGTCGTGGCGCCGCGCAACCGAGCAATGCGGCAGCGACGAGCAGGGCGATGGCGAGGCGAGGGCACATCGATCGTGAGGGCAGCGCAAAATGCTGCCGTGACGCAAGTGTAGGCAGGCAGCGCGAGGGCATCCTCTGGCGCGCGGCCCTGGCGGGCGACGGTCAACAGGCAAGGAGTCGGGTATGAGCAAGCGGGATGTGGTGGTGCTGGGCGCGGCGCGCTCGGCGATCGGGACCTTCAGCGGGTCGCTGGCCGACATCGAGCCGGCCGAGCTGGCGGGCACGGTGATGAAAGCGGCGGTCGAGCGCTCGGGCGTCGACCCCAAGGCGATCAACTACGTGACGGTGGGCAACACCATTCCCACCGAGAGCCGCTTCGCCTACGTGGCGCGGGTGGCGTCGATCCAGGCCGGCCTGCCGATGGACTCGGTGGCGATGGCGGTCAACCGCCTGTGCTCGTCGGGGTTGCAGGGCATCGTGACCACGGCGCAGAACATCCTGCTCGGCGACTGCGAGCTGGGCATCGGCGGCGGCGTCGAGGTGATGTCGCGCGGCGCGTATCTGTCGACCGCGATGCGCAGCGGCGCGCGCATGGGCGACACCAAGATGGTCGACTCGATGGTCGCCACCCTGACCGACCCGTTCGGCGTCGGCCACATGGGCATCACGGCCGAGAACCTGGTCGCCAAGTGGGGCATCACGCGCGAGGAGCAGGACGCGCTGGCGGTCGAGTCGCACCGGCGGGCGGCGGCGGCGATCGCCGAGGGCCGCTTCAAGTCGCAGATCG
>DATIFD010000551.1:0-3439 GCA_035455385.1 Burkholderiaceae bacterium | reverse complement strand
CAAGGCCTGCACGGTTGCCCATACTGCGCTCATGACCAGCCCGCGTTTCGTCCAGTTGCACCGCGAAGACAGCGTGGCGACGCGCGACGAGCTGGCGCGCGGCCTGCTGGGCGAACCGGCGAGCGTGGCGCCGAAGTTCCTTTACGACGCGCTCGGCTCGCGGCTGTTCGACGCCATCACCGAGCTCCCTGAGTACTACCCCACGCACACCGAGCGCGCCATCTTCGCGCGGCATGCCGCCGAGATGGCAGCGCTCACCGGGCGAGGTCGCACGCTGGTCGACATCGGAGCGGGCAGCGGCGAGAAAGCGGCGCGCCTGTTCCCCGTGTTCGAGCCGTTGCGTTACGTGGCGATCGACATCTCGGTGGCCTACCTGCGCGATGCGTTGGCCGGCCTGCAGCGGCGGTACCCGGACATCGAGATGGTTGGTGTCGGTGCCGATTTCTCCACGGCGCTGACGCTGCCGCCCGAGGTCGGGCGCGGCGAGCGGCTGTTGTTCTATCCCGGCTCGAGCATCGGCAACTTCACGCCGCGCGAGGCGCTGCGCTTTCTGCGCCAGGCCCGCATGGCCGCCGGCTCCGGCGGCGCATTGCTGATCGGCGTCGATCTGGTCAAGCCGAAGGCGGTGCTGGAGCTGGCGTACGACGACCCGCTCGGGGTCACTGCCGCGTTCAACCTCAACCTGCTGCGACGGCTCAACACGCTGCTCGGCTGCGACGCGCGCATCGACGATTTCGAACACGTGGCGCTGTTCAACGAGGCTCACGGCCGCATCGAGATGCACCTGCAGGCGCGGCGTTCGCTCGCGCTGCGCTGGCCCGGCGGCGAGCGCACGCTGGCCGCCGGCGAACGCGTCCACACCGAGAACTCGTACAAGTACACCCTTGACGGCTTCGACCGCCTGCTGCGCGAGGCGCGCTTCGCGCGCACCACGTGCTGGACCGACGAGCGGGACTGGTTCGCCGTCTTCCTGGCGGCGTGAGCGGCAGGCGATGCGGCCGCGCCCATCGACGACATATAATGAGGTATATAACGACTATTGGACCGGAATCGTAAGGCCCGATTTACCACCGGGAAATGCCGCAGGATGCGGTGACGAAGGTCGATGTATAAACTGGCACATATCGACCTTGCCGCGCAGAACATGAAACGCCATCTGGTACTGTGGCTGGCAGCCTTGCTGGCGCTGCCCGCCGCCGCCGCCGAGCTCACTGTGTCAGCCGCGGCCAGCCTGACCAATGCTTTCAAGGACATCGGACCGATGTTCGAGGCCGCGAACCCGGGCACGAAGGTGGTGTTCAACTTCGGCGCCTCGGGCGCGCTGCTGCAGCAGATCGCCAAGGGGGGCGCGCCGGTGGACGTGTTCGCCAGCGCCGACCAGGAGACGATGGACCAGGCGCAGCGCCAGGGTCTCGTGCAGGCAGCGCAGCGGCGCGACTTCGTGTCGAACACCCTGGTGGTGATCGTGCCCACCACGGCGACCCATACGCCGAAGGCGGTGAACGACCTGACGCAGGCGGCCTACCAGCGCATCGCGGTCGGGCTGCCGGCCAGCGTGCCGGTCGGGCGCTATACGAAGGGTGTGCTCGAGGCCGCCGGACTTTGGGCTGCGATCGAGCCCAGGATGGTGGGCGCCAACAACGTGCGCCAGGCGCTCGACTATGTGACACGCGCCGAGGTCGACGCCGGCTTCGTGTACGCAACCGATGCGGCGCTGATGGCCGACAAGGTCAGGGTGGCGCTCACGGTGCCGACGCAGAAGCCGATCCTCTACCCGGTGGCGCCGCTGGCCGCCAGCGGCAGCGCGGCGATGGCGGCCAAGTTCGTCGAGTATCTGCAGTCGGCGCCGGCGCAGGGGGTGTTGGCGAAGTACGGCTTCGGCAAGGCTCGATCGGCGGACTGATCGAATGGAGGGCGCGTGGGTCGCGCTGCTGCTGACGCTCAAGGTGGCCGGCTGGGCCACGTTGTTGAACCTCGTTCTCGGCGTCGGCGTCGGCTTCGCGATGGCACGGCTGCGCTTTCCGGGCCGCGACCTGCTCGATGCGCTGTTCACACTTCCGATGGTGATGCCGCCCACCGTGCTCGGCTACTACCTGCTGGTGCTGATCGGTACGCACAGCGCGATCGGCAGCTGGCTGATCCACACCTTCGGCATCCGGCTGATCTTCACCTGGCAGGGCGCGGTGATCGCGGCCACCGTGGTGTCGTTCCCCCTGGTGTTCAAGGCGGCGCGCGCGGCGTTCGAGACCGTCGATCCGCAACTCGAGGACGCGGCGCGCACGCTGGGGCTGCGCGAGGTGGCGGTGTTCTTCCGCATCTCGCTGCCGCTGGCCTGGCACGGCATCCTGGCCGGGCTGCTGCTGTCGTTTGCGCGCGCGCTCGGCGAGTTCGGTGCCACGCTGATGGTGGCCGGCAGCATCCCGGGCCGCACGCAGACGCTGTCGATTGCGGTCTACGAGGCGGTGCAGGCGGGGCAGGACGACACGGCCAACTTCCTGGTGGCCGTGACGTCGATCGTCTGCATCGCGGTGCTGCTGTCGGCCAACCGCCTGGTGCCGGGGCGCGTGGCGTTGCGCGATTGACAAGGCGGCCATGATCTGGGACGTCGAGCTTCGCCGCACGCTGGTGCACGACCGCGCCCGCTTCGAGCTCGACGTGCGCTTTGCCAGCGATGCGTCGCGGCTGGTTCTCTATGGCCCGTCGGGGGCCGGCAAGACGCAGACGCTGAAGATGATCGCCGGCATCGCTCGGCCCGACAGCGGCCGCGTCGCCGTGGCCGGGCGCGCGATGTACGACAGCGCCTCCCGGCTGTTCATGTCGCCGCAGCAGCGACGGCTCGGCTATGTGTTCCAGGACTATGCGCTGTTCCCTCACCTCACCGTGCGCCAGAACATCGCGTTCGGGCTGCAGCAAGGGCTGCTGAATCCGTCGCGTTCGTTCGTCGCGGCCGCCGTCGAGCGCTGGGTCGGGGCGTTCCACCTCGAGTCGGTGATCCGACACTACCCGCACCAGCTGTCCGGTGGTCAGCGCCAGCGCACGGCTCTGGCGCGCGCGCTGGTGAACGAACCGGCCGCACTGCTGCTCGACGAGCCGTTCGCCGCGCTCGACAGAAGGCTGCGTGAGCGCCTGCGCGACGAGCTGAAGGATCTGCAGGAGCAGCTGCACGTCCCGATGCTGCTGATCACGCACGACGACGAAGACCTGCGCATGCTTGCGCAGCAGGTCGTGCATCTGCATGCCGGCCGGGTCGCGGCCGCGCCGCCAGCGCTGGAGGCCGCCCTTGCCGAGTGAGCTGGAGCGGCGGGCGATCGACGCCGTGCGTCGCCACGCGCTCGGCGGCCTCCTGCCGCAGTCGGTGTCGATGAGCAGCGGATATGCTTTCCCGACGGGCTGGTGACGGCCGCGTTCAGGAGCAAGGGCATGACGGCGCGTCGGCGCA
>DATIFD010000550.1:0-4235 GCA_035455385.1 Burkholderiaceae bacterium | reverse complement strand
TTCCAGCTCAAGGGCTCGGGCTGGTACGCCACCGACTTCAAGGCCAGTGGCGCCAAGAAGACCGACCCGGGCGACGCGACCAAGAGCGACACCGCCAAGAGCGAGACCGCAAAGACCGACACCGGCAAGACCGACACCGGCAAGAGCGACAGTTCGAAGTCCGGCGACGCAGGCACGTCGAGCGGCTCGACCTCGACGAACAGCAAGTCGTCCGGGCCGCAGGCAGCCGCCGGTTGCGGTGGTGGCTGTGCCTGTCGCTGAGCGCGCGCCGCGCTGCGCAGGAGCGCCCGCGTGAGAAAGCACCTGATCACGGGTCTGCTGGTCTGGATGCCGCTGGCCATCACGGTCTGGGTGCTGCTGTGGGTGCTCGGCTTGATGGATGGGCTGTTTTCCTGGCTGCTCAGCCTGTCGCAGGCGGTGCTGCCCGAGGGCGCACGTTCGGGACTCGAGACGCTACGCGGCGTGCCGGGGCTCGGCGTGATCTCGCTGCTGCTGGTGCTGTGGCTCACCGGGCTGTTCGTGGCCAACATCTTCGGCCAGTGGTTCGTCCACCAGTGGGACCGCCTGCTGCACAAGATCCCGATCGTCAAGTCGATCTACAGCTCGGTCAAGCAGGTGTCCGACACGCTGTTCTCGAGCAGCGGGCAGGCTTTCCGCGAGGCCGTGCTGGTGCAGTACCCGCGCCCCGGCTCGTGGACGATCGCCTTCGTCACCGGCCAGCCGAGCGGCGAGGTGGCCGGCCACCTCGGCGCGCCGCACGTCAGCGTGTACGTGCCGACGACGCCGAACCCGACGTCGGGCTTCTTCCTGATGATGCCGCGCGCCGACGTCGTGCCGCTGGCGATGAGCGTCGACGAGGCGCTCAAGTACATCATCTCGATGGGCGTGGTCGTGCCGCCACCGCCCGCCCCGCCGCGCGGCGCCGTGCCCGCGCGAAACTGATCAGGGCCGCTCGTCCGGCGGGCGAGCGGCCCTGAAGGCACGTCATCCGGCCGCCTTCACAAGCGCCAACAATCGGAGGCCTCGCGCAAGCGGCGAGAGGCGACAGCGACAAGAAAGCACAGGAGTGCACCCATGCGAACCACGTATTGCGGTCTCGTCAGCGAGAAGCTGATGGGCCAGAGCGTCACGCTGATGGGCTGGGCCCATCGGCGGCGCGACCACGGCGGCGTGATCTTCATCGACCTGCGCGACCGCGAGGGTCTGGTGCAGATCGTCTGCGACCCCGACCGCCCCGAGACGTTCAAGACGGCCGAAGGCGTGCGCCACGAGTTCTGCCTGAGGGTGGTCGGCAAGGTGCGGCCGCGCCCGGCCGGCACCGAGAACGCCAACCTCACCAGCGGCAAGATCGAGGTGCTGGCGCAGGAGCTCGAGGTGCTCAACCCCAGCGTGACGCCGCCGTTCCAGCTCGACGACGAGAACCTGTCGGAGACCACCCGGTTGACGCACCGCGTGCTCGACCTGCGCCGTCCGACGATGCAGAAGAACCTGTTGCTGCGCTACCGCGTGGCGATGGAGACGCGCAAGTTTCTCGACGGCAACGGCTTCATCGACATCGAGACGCCGATGCTCACCAAGAGCACGCCGGAGGGTGCACGCGACTACCTGGTGCCCAGCCGCGTCCACGACGGCATGTTCTTCGCGCTGCCGCAGAGCCCGCAGCTGTTCAAGCAGCTGCTGATGGTGGCCGGCTTCGACCGCTACTACCAGATCGTCAAGTGCTTCCGCGACGAGGACCTGCGCGCCGATCGCCAGCCCGAGTTCACGCAGATCGACATCGAGACCTCGTTCCTCGACGAGGAGGAGATCCGCGGCCTGTTCGAAGGGATGATCCGCACGGTGTTCCGCAACGTGATGCAGGTCGATCTGCCGGGCTACCCGGTGATGACCTATGCCGACGCGATGCACCGCTTCGGCTCCGACAAGCCCGACCTGCGCGTGAAGATGGAGTTCACCGAGCTGACCGACGTGATGCGCGGCGTCGACTTCAAGGTGTTCTCGTCGGCTGCCCTGGCCAAGGGCGGGCGTGTCGCCGCGCTGCGCGTGCCCGGCGGCGGCGAGCTGAGCCGCGGCGAGATCGACGCCTACACCGAGTTCGTCAAGATCTACGGCGCCAAGGGGCTGGCGTGGATCAAGGTCAACGACGTCGCCAAGGGCCGCGAGGGGCTGCAGAGCCCGATCGTGAAGAACCTGCACGATGGCGCGATCGCCGAAGTCCTGGCCCGCTCCGGCGCGCGCAGCGGCGACCTGCTGTTATTCGGTGCCGACAAGGCCAAGGTGGTCAACGATTCGCTGGGCGCGCTGCGCAACAAGATCGGCCACAGCGAGTTCGGCCGCACGCGCAAGCTGTTCGAGGACAAGTGGGCGCCGCTTTGGGTGGTGGACTTCCCGATGTTCGAGCACGACGAAGAGGCGCAGCGCTGGGTCGCTGTGCACCACCCGTTCACGGCGCCGAAGGACGGCCACGAGAACCTGATGGACACCGACCCCGGCGCCTGCCTGGCCAAGGCCTACGACATGGTGCTCAACGGCTGGGAGATCGGCGGCGGCTCGGTGCGGATCCATCGCGAGGAGGTGCAGAGCAAGGTGTTCCGCGCGCTCAAGCTGGGCCCCGAGGAGGCGAAGGCCAAGTTCGGCTTCCTGCTCGACGCGTTGCAGTACGGCGCTCCGCCGCACGGCGGTATCGCGTTCGGGCTCGATCGCATCGTGACGATGATGGCCCGCGCCGATTCGATCCGCGACGTGATCGCGTTTCCGAAGACACAGCGTGCGCAGGACCTGCTCACCGGCGCGCCCAGCCGCGTCGACGAGGCCCAGCTGCGCGAGCTGCACATCCGGCTGCGCAACCCGCAGCCGGTGTGACCCTGTCGCCCCTTTGATGTGGACACCGCCTGCCGCCACAAGATCCCCGAGTCGGTGCTCGTGGTGATCCACACGCCGGCGCTGGAGGTGCTGCTGCTCGAGCGCGCCGACAAGCCCGGCTACTGGCAAAGCGTCACCGGCTCGAAGGATCATCTAGACGAACCGCTCGCCGACACCTGCGTGCGCGAGGTGGCCGAGGAGACCGGCATCTCGATCGGGTCGGCCAAGGTACCGCGCGCCGCGTTGCGCGACTGGGACATGGTCAATGTCTACGAGATCTACCCGGTCTGGCTTCATCGCTATGCGCCGGGCGTCACGCACAACACCGAGCACGTGTTCGGCCTCACGGTGCCTGCCGGCACGCCGGTCGTGCTCAACCCGCGCGAGCACCTGCGCCACCAGTGGCTGCCGTACCGCGAGGCGGCCGACCGCTGCTTCTCGCCGAGCAACGCCGAGGCGATCCTGCACCTGCCGCGGTTCACCGACCCACCCGCCGCACGATGAACGCGAGCACGATCCGTCCGGGCCACCCGACGCACGCCGCGTCGCGCTTCGGCACTTCCACGCAGACCGGTGCCAACCGCCTGCGCGTGGCCACCTACAACATCCACAAGGGCGTGCGCGGGCTCGGGCCGCGCAAGCGGCTCGAGATCCACAACCTGGGGCTCGGCGTCGAGGCGCTCGATGCCGACCTGGTCTTCCTGCAGGAGGTGCGCCTGTTCCACCGCCGCGAGTCGCGCCGCTTCGAGCGTACCTGGTTCGGCTGGCCGCACCAAGGCCAGGCCGAATACCTTGCGCCCGAGGGCTACGAGGTCGCCTACCGCAGCAGCGCGATCACGCGCCACGGCGAGCATGGCAACGCGCTGCTGTCGCGCTGGCCGATGGGCGACGTCGACCATCACGACGTCAGCGCGCACCGCTTCGAGCAGCGCGGCCTGCTGCACGTGCCCGTGCTGTGGCAGGGGCGCACGCTGCATGCGGTGGTGGCGCACTTCGGGCTCACGCACGGCGGGCGGCTGTAGCAGGTGCAATACCTGTCGCGCTTCATCGCGCAGTTCGTGCCGCGCGGTGCGCCGTTGCTGGTGGCCGGCGACTTCAACGACTGGAACGAACGGCTCGACGAGCCGATGCGCGGCATCGGGCTCAAGCGCGCCGCGCTGCACGGCGGGGTCGTGCGGCCGACGTTTCCGTCGCGCGTGCCGGTGTTTGCGCTCGACCGCGTTTACATGCGCGGCTTCCGGTGTCTGTCGCTGGAGGTGCCGCGCGGCGCGGCCTGGGCGCGCATGTCCGACCACCTGCCGCTGGTCGCCGAACTCACGCTCGAGTGAGCATGGCCACCCGCGCGCTGCGACCCGGCCACCGACTCGCGCTGC
>DATIFD010000549.1:0-2159 GCA_035455385.1 Burkholderiaceae bacterium | reverse complement strand
CGACGTGCGCAGCGACACCGCCCGCGTGCTGGCCGCCGCGCAACAGTTGTTCGACGACAGCGATGGCGTGTTCGACGTCTCGCTCGGCAGTGCCCCGGGAGGCTGGCAGCTGCGCATCCGACGATTGCACAAGCTCCGCGACGGCGCGCACCTCGACCTCGGCGGCATCGGCATGGGCCACGCGGTCGACCGCGCGGTGCAGGCGCTGCAACGCGCCGGCGTGGCCGATGGCTGGGTCAACGCCGGCGGCGACCTGCACAGCTTCGGCAGCGCCACCGTCGCCTTGTGGTTGCGCGACGAACAGCGCGGCGGCGTGGTCGACTTCGGTCGTCTGCAAGGCGGCGCCTTCGCCACCAGCCACTTCGGCGACCGCGCGCGTTCGCAGCTGAGTGGGCCAACCGCGCCTGTCCGTTCGCACGTCAGCGTGGCGGCACCGACCTGCCTGCTGGCCGATGCGCTGACCAAGGTGGTGGCCGTCACCGGCGACGTCGAACATCCCCTGATGGCGCGCAAAGGCGCGCGGGCATGGCTGCACTAGCCTTCGGTACACGACCATGGTCCGGCACGCCTCGCTTCACCTGCCCCGGCACCAGCGCCTGCTGGTGCACGCCAGCGGTTGGCTGCTGCTGGCCAGCGGCGTGGTCTGGCTCGGCGTGCATTACTTCGCCGGCGCCGGCGCCGGCGCCGGCGAACTGCCCCATCCGCTGGAGAGCTGGTTGATTCGTGCGCACGCGCTGGCCGCCTGGGTGGCGGCCTTCACGCTGGGCGGCATCGCCGCGCAGCACGTTCCGCGCGGCTGGCACAGCACGCTGCGCCGCCGAACGCTCGCGCAGCGCCGCCTCGGCCTGGCCTTGTGCGTGATGGCGCTGGCGCTGGTGCTGTCCGGTTATGCGTTGATGTACTTCGTGCCCGAGCCGACGCACGCGGCGTGGGGCTGGGCGCACAGCGCGGTGGGCGTCGCGATGTCGATGGTGCTCGTCGTCCATGGCTGCGGCGTGGCGGCGCATCGGAGGCCGGCATGACCGCGCTCAGCGACCTGGCCAACGGCCAGCGCGGCGTGATCGCCGGCGTGCAGGCGGTCGGCGAGCTGGTCGACGCCGCGACCGTGCAGCGCCTGCTGGAGATCGGCTTCCTGCCGGGCGAGCCCGTGCACGTGCTGCAACGAGGCCCGGGCGGTCGCGAGCCGATCGCGGTGCAGGTGGGCGACACGCTGTTCGCGCTGCGCTGGGTCGAGGCCCGCTGCGTCGACGTGCGGGCGGAGGTCGATCGTGTCTGACCTCTCGTCTCCCGCGCGCACGCGGCTGCAACCCGGTGCCACGGTGGCACTGGTGGGCAACCCCAACTGCGGCAAGACGGCGCTGTTCAACCTGCTGACCGGCGCGCGCCAGAAGGTCGCCAACTACGCCGGCGTCACCGTCGAGCGCAAGGCTGGCACCGCGCGCCTGGCCAACGGCGCCGGCGTACAGGTGATCGACCTGCCCGGCACCTACAGCCTGACGCCGGCCACGCCCGACGAGCGCATCACGCTCGAGGTGATCGAAGGCCGGCGCGCCGGCGAGGCGCAGCCCGACCTGATCATCGCGGTGGTCGACGCCACCAATTTGCGCATGAACCTGCGCCTGGTGCTCGAGTTGAAGCAGCTCGGCCGGCCGATGGTGATGGCGCTCAACATGACCGACGTCGCGCAAGCGAAGGGGCTGGCGATCGACACGCAGCGCCTCGCCGCCGAGCTCGGCTGCCCGGTGGTGCAGACGGTCGCCGTGCGCCACAACGGCCACGCCGCGCTGATCGAGATGCTCGCGACCGGCGAGTTTTCGGCCCCTCGTCAGGGCGAGGCGAGCGCACCGGCAATGTTGGCGTCGCACGACGCCGCGGTGCTGCAACGCGAAGTGCGGCGCATCCTCGCGGCGGCCGCGCCGCGCGCGATGCAGGTCGACCGCTTCCAGCACCGCATCGACGCGGTGGTGATGCACCCGGTGTGGGGCCTGACGCTGCTGGCGGTGGCGCTGTTCCTGATCTTCCAGGCCGTGTTCTCGTGGGCCAACGTGCCGATGGATGCCATCAAGGCCGGCATGGCGGCGCTGGGCGACTGGGTCACCACATCGATGGCCGAGGGCCCGCTGCGCAGTCTGCTCGTCGACGGCGTGATCGCCGGCGCC
>DATIFD010000548.1:0-7233 GCA_035455385.1 Burkholderiaceae bacterium | reverse complement strand
AAGACGCATGTCTACCGGGTGATCCGCTCGGGCGAGGTGCGTGTCAACAAGGGCCGCGCCGCGGCCGACACCCGGCTGGCGCTGGGCGACGAGGTGCGCGTGCCGCCGGTGCGCTTGCCCGATCGGGCGGCGGTCCCGCCGGCACCGGCGCGCGAGTTCCCGATCCTCTACGAGGACGAGCAACTCATCGCCGTCGACAAGCCCGCCGGCGTGGCGGTGCACGGCGGCAGCGGCGTCAGCTTCGGCGTGATCGAGCAGTTGCGCCGGGCGCGGCCACAGGCGCGTTTTCTGGAGCTGGCGCACCGGCTCGACAAGCAGACCTCGGGCGTGCTGCTGCTGGCCAAGAAGCGCAGCGCGTTGACCGCTCTGCAGGAACAGTTCCGCGCGCGCGCGACCGACAAGGTCTATGCCGCGCTGGTGATCGGCACCTGGCCGGTGGCGCGCAAGGTAATCGACGTGGCGCTGCACAAGTCGACCGCCCCCGACGGCGTGCGTCGCGTGCGCGCGGTGGCGGCCGACGATGCCGACGGGCGCCGTTCGATCAGCCTGGTCAAGGTCGCGCGTCGCTGCCAGGGCTACACGCTGCTCGACGTGACGATCAAGACCGGTCGCACGCACCAGATCCGCGTGCACCTCGCGCACGAGGGCCACCCGATCGTCGGCGACGACCAGTACGGCGACTTCGAGCTGAACCGGCAGCTGGCCCGTGGCGAGGGCCTGGCCGGGGTGCGCTTCCAGCGCATGTTCCTGCACGCGCGGCGATTGGCATTCGATCACCCGGCCAGCGGCCAGCGTATCGAGCTCGAGTCGCCGCTACCGCCTGAATGCATCAGACTGCTGGGCGTGCTGTGCGAACCGCATTGATGTGACCCACCCGATGCGGCTTCGGCAGCATCGACAACCCACCCTCGGTGCAGATGGCTACCCTCCGCTTCGACCTGATCGCGTTCGACTGGGACGGCACGCTGTTCGATTCGACCGCACTGATCGTGCGCTGCATCCAGCAGTCGTGCGCCGATCTCGGCGTGCCGGTGCCCAGCGACGAGCAGGCGGCGTTCGTGATCGGACTCGGCCTGACCGACGCGCTGGCGCATGCGGCGCCAGGCCTGTCGCCGCAGCGTTACCCGGAGCTCGGGGCACGTTACCGCCATCACTACTTCGCGCGCCAGCACGAGCTGAGCCTGTTCCCCGGCGCGCTGGAGATGCTGCACGCGCTGAAGGCGCGGCGCCAGCGCATCGCGGTGGCCACCGGCAAGGCACGCCGCGGCCTCGACGCGGCGCTGGAGACGGTGCAGCTGAAGTCGCTGTTCGATGCCACGCGCACGGCCGACGAGACGGCGAGCAAGCCCGACCCGCGGATGCTGCTGGAGCTGATGCGCGAATGCGGCACGGCACCGGAGCGCACGCTGATGATCGGCGACACCACGCACGACCTGCAGCTCGCGCTCAACGCCGGCACCCCGTGCGTGGCCGTGGCCTACGGCGCGCACGAGCGCGTCGCGCTGGCGCAGTTCAACCCGCTGTTCGTCGCGCACTCGACGCGCGAGCTGCACGACTGGCTGCTGCGGCATGGCTGAGCCGGTCACCGAGCCGCAGGCGCTGTGCGCCAGCACCGAGCTGCTCGAGCGCGACAAGGCGATCGTGTTCGACGTGATGCTGTGGCGCGGGCCGGCGCGCGCATTCGCGCTGCGTTTCGACGGCAAGGTGGTGGCCTACATGAACCGATGCGCCCACGTGCCCTCCGAGATGGACTGGCAGGTCGGCCAGTTCCTCGACATGGACAAGCGCTGGATCCTGTGCTCGGTGCACGGCGCCGCCTACGAGCCGGCCGATGGCCAGTGCGTCGGTGGACCGTGTGGCCGCGGCCGCCTGATGGCCATCGCCACCGAGGAGCGCGACGGCATGGTGTATTGGTATCCTTCGCGCGACATCCAACCCGTCGTCTTCGACGACGTGGGGCCCCGCGACGACGCGGCCCCTGAAAGCACGCCATGAATCCCCAAGAGCCGTACCTGCCATCGTCCACCTTGCCGCCCGACTCGCCAGCGCCGGTGCCGCCGCCGCCGCCGCGCGGCCCCTCGAGCTTCGAGCGCGGCATGGCGCGCTTCACCGACGAGATGCTGCGCGAGCGGCGTGCCGATCGGCGCTGGCGCGTGTTCTTCCGGCTGGCCTGGCTGATCCTGTTCATCATCATCGCCTGGGCGCTTTTCGTCGGCCGCGGCCACGGCGGCGCGCCGAGCGGCCCGCACACCGCGTTGGTCGATGTGCGCGGCGAGATCGACGCCGACGGCGAGGCCAGCGCGGAAAACTTGGTCGCCGGCCTGAAGGGCGCGTTCGAGGACGCCGAGTCGCGGGCCGTCGTGCTGCGCATCAACAGCCCGGGCGGCAGCCCGGTGCAGGCGGGCATCGTCAACGACGAGATCCGGCGCTTGAAGGCCAAGCACAAGAAGCCGGTGTACGCGGTGGTCGAGGAGATGTGCGCCTCCGGTGCGTACTACATCGCGGTGGCGGCCGACGAGATCTACGTCGACAAGGCGAGCCTGGTCGGCTCGATCGGGGTGTTGATGGACGGCTTCGGCTTCGTCGGCACGATGGACAAGCTCGGCATCGAGCGCCGCCTGCTGACCGCCGGCGAGAACAAGGGCATGCTCGATCCGTTCTCGCCGCAGAACGAGAAGCACAAGGCCTATGCGCAGGCGATGATCGACCAGATCCACAAGCAATTCATCAAGGTTGTCAAGGACGGCCGCGGCAAGCGCCTGCACGAGAATGCCGACACCTTCTCGGGGCTGTTCTGGAACGGCGAAGACGCGGTACGCCAGGGGCTGGCCGACAAGTTCGGCAACCTCGACTACGTGGCGCGCGAAGTCGTCAAGGCCGAAGAGGTGATCGACTACACGCCGAAGGAGAACCTCGCCGAGCGCCTGGCGCGGCGCTTTGGCAGCTCGATCGGCGAAGGCGCCGTGCGCGCGCTGCGCGCGATGACGCCGCTGCGGTAGTCGCGTGCCCGCGGCCGCCGGGCGGCCGCGGCACTAGCCGCCGCAGGCCAGGTCGGGCTGGCCGTTGCGCTTGTACGCCACCACGTGGTCGATCTCGAGGCGGATGCCGATGCGTTCACCGATCGCGTGGTTATGGTGCGACGGCACCAGCGACAGCACCTTGGCGCCGCTGGGCAGCGCCAGCGTGTAGAGGAACTCCGCGCCGCGGAATGCCTTGGCCAGGACCTGCGCGGTGACGCGACTGGCATCGTCGTGCACCACGTCGTCGGGCCGCAGCAGCACGTCGACCTGGCAACCGCTGGGGCACACGTCTCCGTGCTCGGTGCAGCGCACCGGTTGCTGGCTCTGCAGCACGCCGAGCTCCATCTGCACGTGGCGGCCGTCGATCACCGTGCCCGGCAGGAACACGCCCTGGCCGACGAAGTCGGCGACGAAGCGGTTGGCCGGCCGGTGGTACAGGTTGTAGGCGTTGTCCCACTGTTCGATGCGGCCGTCGCGCATCACGCCGATCTCGTCGGCGATGGCAAACGCCTCGTGCTGGTCGTGCGTGACCAGCAGCGCGGTGATGCCGCTGCGCTTGAGCAGCGCGCGCACTTCGGCGCCGAGGCGCTCGCGCAGTTCGACGTCCAGACTGGAGAACGGCTCGTCCAGCAGCAGCAGGCGCGGTGCCGGCGCCAGCGCGCGGGCCAACGCCACGCGCTGCTGTTGGCCGCCGGACAATTCGTGCGGATAGCGCCGTGCGGCGTACGCCAGGCCCACGGTGTCGAGCATCTGCGCGACGCGCTCGCGCGCGTCGGCGGCGGCGCGCACACCGAAGCCGACGTTGTCGGCCACCGTCAAGTGCGGGAACAGTGCCTGATCCTGGAACACCATCCCGATGCGGCGCTGCTCGGGTGGCACGTGCAGACCACGCCGGCTCAGCGTTCGGCCGTCGAGTTGCACGCTGCCCGAGGTCACCGGTTCGAAGCCAGCGATCGCGCGCAGCACGGTGGTCTTGCCGCATCCCGACGGCCCGAGCAGGCAGCCGATGGCGCCGCGCGGCAGCGTCAGGTGCAAGCCGGCCACCACCACCTTGGTGCCGTAAGCCAGCGTCACGTCGTCGAGCTGCAGCCATGCGCTGCTGCCGCTCGTGTCGGTGCGTGCGTCGGTCCGGTTGGCCGTGGCCTCCATCGCGTGCGATTCCGCTGAGTGCTCGGCCATGATAATCATTCGCATGTCGTTGCCCGCGCGCACGCCATCGTCGATCCATGGCCTGCTGCTTGCCGCCCTGCTGGCGGCGGCGCTGGTGGTGGCGCCGCTGGTCTCGGTGGCGCTCAACGTCTTCGTCGGCGGCACCGGGCCCACCTGGGCGCATCTGGCGAGCACCGTGCTGCCCGACTACGTGGTCAACACGCTGCTGCTGTGCACGGCCGTCGCTGCCGGCACGATGGCGGTCGGCGTCGGCGCGGCATGGCTGGTCACGCGGCACGAGTTCGCCGGCCGGGCCGCCTTCGAGTGGCTGCTGGTGCTGCCGCTGGCGATGCCGGCCTACGTGATCGCCTACGCCTACACCGACCTGCTGCAGTTCGTCGGCCCGGTGCAGAGCGCGCTGCGCCGCGCGTTCGGCTGGTCGCGCGCCGACTACTGGTTCCCCGACGTGCGCAGCCTCGGCGGCGCGGCGACGATGTTCACGCTGGTGCTGTATCCATACGTCTACCTGCTGGCGCGCACCGCGTTCCTCGAACGCGGCGGCGCCATGATCGAGGTTGGTCGCTCGCTCGGTTTGACGCCGTGGTGGAGCTTCGCGCGGCTCTCGCTGCCGCTGGCGCGCCCGGCGATCGCCGCCGGCGTGGCGCTGGCGCTGATGGAGACGCTGGCCGACTACGGCACCGTGTCGTACTTCGGCGTGCAGACCTTCACCACGGGCATCTATCGCGCCTGGTTCTCGCTCGGCGATCGCGTCGCCGCGGCCCAGCTCTCGCTGGCGCTGCTGGCCTTCGTGGTGGTGGTGCTGGCGCTGGAGCGTGCCAGTCGCGGTCGCTCGCGCTATGCCGATGCGTCGCTGCGCCCGCGCAGCGTGCCGCGCGCGCCGCTGGCCGGGGCACGTACCGCGCTGGCGGTGTGCGCCTGCGCGTTGCCGCTGCTGCTCGGCTTCGTGTTGCCGGCGCTCGTGCTGGCGCAACTGGCGGCGTCGGCCGAGGCGATGCTGCCGTGGCCGCGTTTCGCCACGCTGGCGGGCAACAGCGTGCTGGTGGCGGCGCTCACGGCCGTTGTCGCGGTGGCGGTGGCGCTGCTGATCGCCTACGCCGCGCGGGCCGAGCGCGGTGCCTGGATGCGCGCGGCGCATCGCGTCGCGGGCCTCGGCTATGCGCTGCCCGGTTCGGTGATCGCAGTGGGCGTGCTGATCCCGGTGACGCGGCTCGACCACGCGATGGCCGCTGCGCTGCGCTCGTGGACCGGCATCGACGCCGGGCTGCTGTTCACCGGCGGCGTCGCGGCGTTGGTGTACGCCTGCGTCGTGCGCTACCTGACCGCGGCGCTGCAGAGCGTCGACGCCGGCCTCGCGCGCGTCACGTCGAGCATGGACCTCGCGTCGCGCAGCCTGGGCCTCACCGCGAGCCAGACGCTGCAGCGCGTGCACCTGCCGCTGCTGCGCGGCAGCGTGCTGACCGCGGCGCTGCTGGTGTTCATCGACGTGATGAAGGAGCTGCCGGCGACGTTGGTGATGCGGCCGTTCAACTTCGACACGCTGGCCACCACGACCTACACGCTGGCCAGCGACGAACGCCTCGCCGAGGCGGCGACGCCGGCGCTGGCCATCGTTGCGGTCGGGCTCGGGCCGATGGTCCTGCTGTGTCGGCGCATCGCACGCAGTGCCGCCTCGCCGCAGACCTGACGCGGGCCGACGCCGCCCGCATGCGCGGCGCAACGCCGTGCCGTCTCACACCGACGCGTGTCGCCGCAGCACCGCACGCTGCGCGCCGCGCCCGCCACGACGGTCTGGAGTGGAGCTACTTCCAGCCGGCGCGGTCGTACACCTTCTGCGCGGCGGCGATGTGCTTCGCCAGCTCGGTCATCGGCAGCGCGTCGCGCTTGAAGTCGCCGAGCGACATCAACTCCGGGTTCCTCGCCACCGCCGACTTGACCACCGGCCACTCGTTGTTGCCGTTGGCGAAGTACGCCTGCGCCTCGTCGCTGGCCAGGTACTCGAGGAACTTGATCGCCGCGTCCTTGTGCGGCGCGTGCTTGAGCACTCCCGCGCCCGACACGTTGACGTGCGTGCCCCAGCTCGCCTGGTTCGGCCACACGATGGCCAGCGCCTTCACCGCCTCCTGGTCGCTCGGCTTGGTCGAGCGCAGCAGGCGCACCAGGTAGTAGGTGTTCGAGACGGTGACGCCGCACTCGCCGGCGGCCACCGCGAGCAGCTGGTCGGTGTCGCCGCCCTTGGGGGCGCGCGCGAAGTTGGCCACCAGGCCGCGTGCCCAGGACTCGGTCCTGGCTTCGCCGTCGTGTGCGATCAGCGCCGCGCCGAGCGACAGGTTGTACGGATGCGAGCCGGTGCGCATGCAGACCTGCCCCTTCAGCGCGGGGTTGGCGAGGTCTTCGTAGCTCTGCACCAGCTCGCGCTCGACGTGGGCCTTGTTGTGCACGATCACCCGCGCCCGCGTCGAGAAGGCAACCCAGTTCGGCGTGCGCAGGTTGGCCGGAACGCGCTCCTCCAGCAACGCCGACTTCACCGGCTGGAACAGCCCGAGCTTGTCGGCCACCTCGAGCCGCGACGCGTCGACCGTGATCAGCACGTCGGCGGGGCTGGCGCTGCCTTCGTTGCGCAGGCGCTCGACGAGTTCGTCCTCGCGGCCGTCGAGCCGGTTGATCTTGATGCCGGTGAGCCTGGTGAAGTTGGCGTACAGCGCCTCGTCGGTCTGGTAGTGGCGCGCCGAGTACAGGTTGAGCACGTTGTCCTGCGCAAGGGCAGGTGCCGACGCGATCGCAACGGCGGCGGCGAACAGCAGCGCATGTGTCATGGTCGACCCCGATCCACCAAGGGTCGTCATAATAACAAGAATCGTTCTTATTTAGAAAGCGTTGCGATCACCCATTCACCAGCAGACCGCGTTGTTCGATGAACGCCACCACCTCGGCCAAGCCCTGCCGGGTGCGCAGGTTGGTCATCACGTAGGGCCTGTTGGGGCGCATGCGCCGGGTGTCGGCCTGCATCACCGACAGGTCGGCGCCGACATGCGGCGCGAGGTCG
>DATIFD010000547.1:0-6187 GCA_035455385.1 Burkholderiaceae bacterium | reverse complement strand
GGGATCAATGTGCTGGGGATGGTGGTGGCGGGGAGGTTGCCGGGGCGAGTGACACCGTAGCGGGCGGACGGTAGAGTGCCCGCCTTGAAGGCACGCGTCGTTTCGCACAGATCACCGCCGGCGGTGCTCACACCTGCGGCGGCACCGCGGTCGGCGCGGTGTGGTGCTGGGGCGCCGACGCCTTCGGGCAAACCGGCCGGCTGTTGTGAATCATGATGCGCACCAAGGTCGCGATCATCGGCGCGGGGCCGGCGGGCCTGCTGCTGTCCGAGATCCTCAGGCAGCAAGGCATCTCCAGCATCGTGCTCGAGCGCGAAACGCGCCAGCATGTGTTGTCGCGCATACGCGCCGGCGTGCTGGAGCAGACCACCGTCGACGTTCTGCGCCGCTGGGGCCTCGCGCGGCGGCTGGACGAGCAGGGCCACGTGCACGACGGGATGAAGATCGTGTGGGCGGGCCGCAGCTCGTTCTTCATCGACGTGCACCGTCATTGCGGCAAGCGCTTCGTGGCCTACGGGCAGTCCAGGATCCAGGAAGACCTCTACGCCGCTGCCGATGCGCACGGGGCGGCCATCCTGCACGAGGTGCGCAACGTGCATCTCGGCAACCTCGGCGGAACGCCCGCTCGCGTCGCGTTCGAGCACGAGGGCCGGGCGCACGAGATCGAGTGCGACTTCATCGCGGGCTGCGATGGCTTCCACGGCGTGTCGCGGCCATCGATCCCGGCCGGCCACGTCCGCCAGTTCGACAAGACCTATCCGTTCGGATGGCTCGGTGTGCTCGCGCAGACCCCGCCGCTGCCCGAGATCGTCTATGCCAACCATCCGCGAGGCTTTGCGCTGGCCTCGCAGCGCAGCCCGACCCTGAGCCGCTACTACATCCAGGTGCCGATGGGCACCGACATGGCCGAGTGGCCCGACGAGCGATTCTGGGCGGAACTGAAGGCGCGCTTCCCGCAGGATCTCGCCGAGCAGATCGCCACCGGACCCTCGATCGAGAAATCGATCGCCCCGTTGCGCAGCTTCGTGGTGGAGCCCATGCGTCACGGGCACCTGTTTCTCGCCGGCGACGCGGCGCACATCGTGCCGCCCACCGGCGCCAAGGGCCTCAACCTGGCGGTGTCCGACGTGTACTACCTGAGCCGCGCACTCGCCGCGTTCTACCGCGACGGCGATGACACCTTGCTCACCGGCTACAGCGACACGGCGCTGCGTCGGGTGTGGCATTCCGAGCGCACGTCGTGGTACCTCACGAGCTTGCTGCACCGGTTTCCCGAAACGAGCGAGTTCGATCAGCGCATGAAGGAGTACGAGCTGGAGTACCTGCTGTCGTTCCCGCATGCGCAGGCTGCGCTCGCGCAGCAGTACGCCGGCCTTCCGCTGGAAGGTTGGCACCGCTCGCCCGCCTAACACTGCCTGCACTTCTCCAGCACCAGGTCCCCGGTCGGATAGCTCACCCGCAGCAGGGGCCAACCGGTGGCGTCGTGGTCGAGCGTCAGCGTGTGGGTGCCCGGCGTGGCCGGCGCCGGGTCGAGGTACTTGAACTGACCGCAGGTGTCGGTCTGCAGGTACGTGGCCCGGGCGGGATTGAACGTGAACTCCGCGCCCGCGCTGGTCAACGTGCCGTTCTCCTGCCATTCGCCGGTGCGGATGCAGTTGCCGCCGAAGTAGACCTGCAGCACATCCCATTTGTGCTCGTAGCGGCCGTCGGGATGGAAGAAGAACGCGACGCCCAGCGAACCGTCGTTGCCCGCCACCGTGCCGAACTGGCTGATGAAGTTCGGCGGCACGTAGGTCATGGTCGCATCCCAGCGGCCGAGAAGGTCCTGCGGGATCGCCACGCTTTGCGGCGGCGCCGCGCCGGCCGCCGGATCCGCCGGTTCGTCGCCACCGCCACCACCACCACCACCGCAGCCGGACAGCGCGAGGGCCAAGGCGATCAGTGCGGCGCCGAGGGCGGGTTGGCCGAGCCCGGCCCGGTGCGTTGTTGCTTGCATGCATGCCTCCGATGAAATGAGGCCTGCACTGTCGGCGCCAATCGCCGCGGCGTTCTCAAGCGCCGATGAAACGTGCTCAAGAGTGCTGAAGCGTCACTCGGCGCCGCCGAACGCCAGCGCGGCAACGTCGCCATCGCCCAGCGCCGCTCCTTCCGCCAGCAGGCGCTCGAGTGCCGCATCGCCCAGTGCCGGGCGCGCCAGCGCCTGCACGCGCGTCGCCGCGGCGGTCTCGTTGGACTCGCGCGGGTCTGCGCGCGCGGCATAGGTGGCCTCCGCGTAGCCCAGCAGGCGCGCGGCGGCGTGCGGCCGTTGCTCAAGCGCCGCCAGCAGCGCGAGGTAGGTCGCGGCCGACTGCTGCAGCTCGAACAGCACCGCGTGCGGCCACATCGCCAGCGCCACCGCGCGCGCCTGCGCGGTGTCGCCCACCGCCAGGCAGGCGGCGCACAAATTGATGCGGGCGAACGCCAGGCTCAGCTCGTGTCGCGTGCCTTGCAGCGCGGCCACCAACGCGGTGCCCGAGCGCACGGCGGCCGCGGCGTCGCCGGCGGCGAGCTCGTGGTCGATCAGGTTGCCGAGCGCGATCGAGTCGTCGCTGCCGCGCGCGCGGTCCAGCAGCAGCAGGCTGCGGCTGAGCCGCAGCGCATCGCCGGCGTCGCCGCGCATGCGCGCCACCGTCTGCGCAGCGTCGGCGCCCCACAGCCGGCGCTGCGCGGGCCAAGCCGGGTCTTCGAGCGCCTGCAGCTCGGCCAGCGGCGCCAGCGCCGCCGCCACGTCGCCCGCCTGCGCGGCGGCGCTGGCGCTGCGGCACAGCGCGTGGTACAGCACGAAGCGATCGCCATCCGCGCGATCGAGCTGGCGCGCCAGCGCCAGCGAGCGGTCGGCCGCCGCGCGCGCACGCGGCTTCTGCGTATCGGCCCAGGCGCGGTTGAGTTCGAGCCACACGCGCTGCTGCAGGCTCGCGCTCAGCGGGGCGTCGGCCGTCGTGACCAGCGCCTCGCAGCGTTCGGCCAGCGCCACGCGCTCGCGGTGCAGCGACGACGGCAACGCGCGCAGCAGCGTGGCGCCGATGGTCAGCGCCACGCCGGCCTCGCCCGCGGCGTGGGCCCAAGCCCAGGCGTCGCGCGCGTTGTCGAGGTCGGGCGCGAGCTGCTGCTCCCACGCGTCGGCGCCGATGTCGCCGCTGAAGTAGCGCTCGTAGGCGTCGTCGAACCGCGCGGCCATGGCCAGCGCATGGCGGCGCTGCATCGCGGCGCTTTCGCCGGCCTCGTGCAGACGTTCGAGCGCGTAGGCGCGCTGCGACTCGAGCAGCCGATAGCGCGGCGCGCCATCGGCATCGTGCGCGTCGCCCGAGGCCAGCACCGCCACCAGCGAGCGATCGACCAGCACGTCGAGCGCATCGAGCACGGCCCATGCATCGAAGGTGTCGTCGTCGGCGTCGGCCAGCAGCTGCCGGATGAAACCGAGCGACGCGCTGCCGGCGATCACGCCCAGGCGCCTGAACGCTTGCTGCTCGCGCGGTGGCAGCAGCCCGTGGCTCCACTCCAGCGCGGCGCGCAGCGTGCGCTGCCGCTCGGGCGCGGTGCGGTTGCGGTTTGCGCTGAGCAGGCGCAGCCGCTCGGGCATCGACGCCAGCAGCTGCGCCAGGCCCAGCAGCGGCGCGCGCGCGGCGGCCAGCTCGATCGCCAGCGGCAGGCCGTCGAGCGCCCGGCACAGCGCGATGGCCGACGCGACGTTGGCGTCGGTCACCTCGAAGCGCGCATCGACGGCGCGCGCGCGCTCGGCCAGCAACGCCACCGCGCCGAACTGCAGCGCCTGCGCGGCGGGCAGCGCGTGCGGCGGCACGGCCAGCGGCTCGATGCGCAGCACGCGCTCGGCCGGCAGCTTGAGCGGGGCCTGGCTGGTGACGACGATGCGCAGGCCGGGCGCGGCCGCATGCAGCGCCTGGCACAGCCGCGCCACGTCGTCGAGCAGGTGCTCGGCGTTGTCGAGCGCGAGCAGCATCGTCAGCGGTGCGACGGCGGCGATCAGCTGCGCCTGCGGGTCGCCCGGGCCGCCGTGCAGGCCCAGCGCCGCCGCGATGGCGCCGGGCAGCGCGGCGGCGTCTGCCAGCGCCGCGAGTTCGACCCAGCAGACGCCTTGCGCATACGCGGCGCGCCGCGCGGCGAGCAGATGCTGCACGAGCAGCGACTTGCCGATGCCGCCCGGGCCCACGACGCTGACCAGGCGATGGCCGTCGACCAGCGCGCCGAGCGCGGCCACGTCGTCGGCGCGGCCGAGCAACGCGGGCAACTCGCCGGGCAGGTTGGTGGGCGGGGTGGTGAACGCGGCGCCGGGCGCGGCCTGCGCCGGTGCAGGCTCGTGCGCGGCGCCGGCCGCGGAGCCGCTTGCGGGCACCGGCTCGATGCGCGCCACGAAGCGATAGCCGCGGCCCGGGATGGTGGCGATCACCGCGTCGCCGACCACCTTGCGCAGCGCGCTCATCTGCGCCGCCAGGTTGTTGTCGTGCACCACCAGGCCGGGCCACACCAGCTCCATCAACGTGCGCTTGCTCACCAGGCGGCCCGGGCGCTCGGCCAGCGCGAGCAGCAGGTCGAACGCGCGCGCTCCGAGCGCGGCCGGCGCGCCGTCGATCAGCAGCCGGCGCTCGTGCGCCTGCAGTTCATGGCGGCCGAAGCGCAGGGCCGTCGCGGCGGCCGGCGTCGTCATGGGCGGATTGGAGGGCCGGGAGGGCGCAAAGCTTAGCAGCGGCGGCTGCGCGCGCCCGAGCAGATTGAAGAACGTTTCAGGGCGCCTTGAGAACGCGGGCCGCGACGGCGGCGACGCTACGGGCCGCTCGCGATGCCGCGCGAGCAACCCGCGCAACAACCCGCGCAAGACAGGAGACCGCCGAGATGCAACACGACGACGACCGAGACCCGACCGAAACCCGCCGCCTGCTGTACCGCGCGTGGGCGCCCACCGAGGTGCCCGACACCAACGAGCCACCGCCACGGCGACGGAGCAGCGCGCGCAGCAGCGCCGGGCCGTGGATCGCCGCCGCGCCGATGCTGCTGCTGTTCGCCATCATCGTCGGCGGGGCGCTCGTCGTCGGCGCCAGCGTCAAGGCCACCACGGCGCTGTCGCGCCCCAAGGAATCGGCCGTCGCAGGCGCCGAGCAGATGCGCCGGCAGGCGCAGGCGGTGCAGGCCTTCGAGGTGGCCGAGCCCAGCGCAGGTCAGGAGCCCGGAAACTAGGCGCCAGCCGAACGCGCGTGTGGCCGCGCTGAGGCAGGCGCCGGACTTCAGATTGCCAAGAGCTTGCAGCGCGCACGCCGCGCTGGGCGATCGCCGCGCCGCGAGCGTCGCGGGCGTGCTGTTCATCGTGGCGCAGCAGGCGGTGAACCAGACGGTGGTCCAGCGCCGCGGCCTCGCCAACGGCCATGTGGTGAGCCTGTACCCGCTCGGCGCGCCGATCACATCGCGGCCGCGCGCGTGGGCGTGGGCGCGCACGCGTGCTCGCCAAAGCGTGATGTGTGGGCGCCGTGCTGCTGATGCTCGAGCCCACGCCGCTGAGCGCAGCCTTCGCCCTCGGCCTCATCGGCATGGGCTACGGCATCGTCTCGGGCCTGGCCGCCGGCGCGATTGGGCAGTACTGGCACAAGAACCAGTTCGGCCACGTGGCAGGGCGGCTCTACATCGAGCCGGGGCGGTGAGTCACGCTGCGATCGACTTCGCCTCCAGGTTCACATTCAGGCACTCTCGCATCACCTGAAAGATCGACGCCAGGTTGTCCATGCTGGGGTTGCCGTTGGCCGACAGCATGCGGTGCAGGCTCTTGCTCGGCTTGTCGGTCAGCGCGGCGAGTTGTTCGAAGCCGATCGTGGCATTGACCAGGTCGCGCAGGATCACGCGGGCGGCCTCCGGTTCGCCGTTGAGAAAGAGCGTGGCGGCCTCGTTGAGCAGCGCCTGCGCAAACGCCGGGTCTCGCTCGGCGCGCTCGATCACCGTTTGCTTGAAGCTTCGTGTCAGTGCCATGTTGCTTTACCTCTTGCCTGGAATGTCGCCTGCCTTGGCTGCCGCCTTCTTGCGCGCCTTGTACTCAGCCAACAAGGCCTTGGCCTGATCGATGCCGCGCTGCTGGCCCCGCTTGGTGCCGCCGCCGAAGAGCACGATCAGCGCGTCGCCGTCCTTGGCCAGATAGATCCGATAGCCG
>DATIFD010000546.1:0-4015 GCA_035455385.1 Burkholderiaceae bacterium | reverse complement strand
TCTTCCCAACGGTGTACGTATTCCAGATTTCGCCACGGATGCAGCGCAGAGCGGCCAAGGGTAACCGCGTGCTAGCGCATCAACAAGCGCCACGGCTAGACCACAGGGTATGTCCTCATGGTGAGGTGTGACGGATTTCTGCGGATCGTGGCTATCAGGTGCGACGATACGGACGGTTACAGGTGAACTCATTGAACGTCCTCGGCATTGAGTCGTCCTGCGACGAAACCGGTGTCGCGCTGATGAGCGCGCAGAGATCGGGCGTGCCGAAGCTGCTGGCGCACGCCCTGCACAGCCAGGCGCAGATGCATCGCGACTACGGCGGCGTGGTGCCCGAATTGGCCTCGCGCGATCACATCCGGCGCGTGCTGCCGCTGGTGAAGCAGGTGCTGGCGAGCGCGCGCGTGTCGCTGTCCGACGTCGACGCCGTGGCCTACACCCGTGGGCCGGGATTGGCCGGTGCGTTGCTGGTCGGCGCGGCCACTGCAGCAGGCATCGCCGCCGCGCTCGATCTTCCGTGCCTGCCAGTGCATCACCTCGAGGGTCACCTGCTGTCGCCGTTCCTGTCGGCCGATTCACCGCACTTCCCGTTCGTTGCCCTGCTCGTATCGGGCGGCCACACGCAGCTGATGCATGTGCGCGAGGTCGGCGACTACACGCTGCTGGGCGAAACCGTCGACGATGCGGCCGGCGAGGCCTTCGACAAGACCGCCAAGCTGCTCGGCCTCGGTTATCCCGGTGGCCCGGCGTTGTCGATGCTCGCCGAGCACGGCCGAGCCGACGCGTTCGCGCTGCCGCGGCCTTTGCTTCACAGCGGCGATCTTGATTTCTCCTTCGCGGGCCTGAAGACGGCCGTCTGGCTACAGCACCGCAAGCTCGGGGCGGCACCGACTGCGACCGAGCGCGCCGATTTGGCCGCGTCCGCTCAGGCCGCCATCGTCGACGTGCTGGTGCACAAGGCCGCACAGGCCATCACGGCCACGGGCCGCGATCGCCTGGTTGTAGCCGGTGGCGTCGGCGCCAATCGCCTGCTGCGGCAGCGGCTGGACGCGCTGGCGCGTCAACAGGGATTCCGCCTTCACTACCCGGAGCCTGCGCTGTGCACCGACAACGGCGCCATGATCGCGTTGGCCGCCGCGATGCGTCTGCAGCGCGGCGCCACGCCAGCGCGCGACTATGCGTTCGATGTCGCGCCGCGCTGGCCGCTCGACCAACTTGCGGCGCCGCGCGCCGAAGCCCTCAGTTGATGGCGATCCGGCCTGCGGCGGCGCTGGCGCGCCTGACCAACTCGAGCTTCAGGACCCCGTCGTCGAGCTTGGCGCTCGAGCGTTCCTGGTCGACCTCCACCGGCAGCACGAAGCTGTGCGCGTAGCTCGATGCTGCTCGCTCGGGGTACAGCACACGGCCGCATTCCTTTGCGCTCGTCGGTCCTCTCGGCTTGCGCCTCGATGCGCACGCAACGGCCTTCGATCGAGACTTTCGCGTGCTCCTTGGCGACGCCCGGAAGGTCCAGCGTGACTGTGTATGCTTGGTCGGATTCGGCGATGTCGAACGCCGGTGTCCGCGGCAGCGCGACGTGGGCATCGACGGCGAAAGGGCTGTCGAATGGGCGGTCGATGAAGAGACGGAGGCCGGCATGCGTGATGTCGTGGTCGCGATGCAGAGTTCGCGCATCCGCGAGGTGGCCAACGCCTCGCTGAAGAACCCGGACGTGCTCGCCTTCTGGTTCGGCGAGAGCGACGAGGTCACGCCGCTGCCGGTTCGCGAGGCCGCCATGCGGTCGCTGGAGCGCGGCGAGACGTTCTACGGACACAACCTCGGGTTGCCCGAGCTGCGCGAAGCGCTCGCGCGCTACACGACGGCGCTGCACGGTCCGATCAGTGCCGAGCGCATCGCGGTCACCAGCTCGGGCGTGAATGCGTTGATGCTGGCCACCGAGCTGCTGGCCGGCTTTGGCGACGAGGTGGTTGCCGTGGTGCCGGTCTGGCCCAACCTCACGCAGCAGCCGACGATGATGGGCGCCAAGGTCCGCCGCGTGGCGTTGCGGCCCGACCCCGAGGGCGTCTGGCGGCTCGATGTGCAGTCGCTGCTCGAGGCTGTCACGCCGCAGACCAAGGTGCTGCTGGTCAACTCGCCCAACAACCCGACGGGCTGGACGCTGACCCGCGACGACCAGCAGGCGCTGCTCGCGCATTGCCGCCGCACGGGCACGTGGATCGTGGCCGACGAGGTCTACGAGCGCATGTGGTTCGGTGCTGGCCGTTGTGCTCCGAGCTTCCTCGACCTCGCCGCTGCCGACGATCGATTGGTCGTCGTGCACAGCTTCTCGAAGAGCTTCCTGATGACGGGATGGCGCCTGGGCTGGATGGTGGTGCCCGACGGCGTGGTGGCGCAGATCGGCAAGCTGATCGAGTTCAACACGTCCTGTGCACCGGAGTTCGTGCAGCACGGCGGCCTGGCCGCACTTGCGCTCGGCGATGCGTTCGTCGAGGGCTTGGCGCAGCGCTTGCGCGGCTGCCGCGACTTGTTGCTCGCACAATTGCGCGCGCTGCCCGGGGTCATCGCGGCCGTGCCCGATGGCGGCCTGTACGCCTTCTTGCGGATCGAAGGGCAGCGCGATTCGCTGGCGCTGGCCAAGCGCCTGGTTGCCGAACACGGGCTCGGGCTCGCGCCCGGCGTCGCCTTCGGGCCCGAGGGCGAGGGCTGGCTGCGCTGGTGCTTTGCCTCGCGCGAGCCGGAGCGGCTCACACGCGGCGTCGCCCGGCTGGCGCGGGCGCTCGGGCTATAATTCGCGGTCCGTCGAGCCCGGGTCAAGTGCCTGGGCAAGCGGCCGAGCACGGCGTGGGTCGGTTTCACCTGCGACCGCAAGTGGCCACTGAAACCGCATATCGGCGATTCGACCGGGCGGTTTCACGTTTTGAGGAAATCGTTCATGTCGATGGCAGTCAGCCAGAAGGCGGAGATCGTCAAGTCCAACGCGCGCGGCGCCAAGGACACCGGGTCTCCCGAAGTTCAGGTTGCGTTGCTCACCGCGCGCATCAACGAACTGACCCCGCACTTCAAGCAGCACCTGAAGGATCACCATGGCCGCCGCGGCCTGCTCAAGATGGTGAGCCGGCGCCGCAAGCTGCTGGACTATTTGAAGAACAAGGACGCCGAGCGCTACTCGGCGCTGATCCACAAACTCGGCCTGCGCAAGTAGGCCTGCCGTTCGTCGGCGCCGCTACCGCGTTTGCGACGTGGTGGGGCACCGACTCCGGAGCGAGGCACCGATCTTGGCGCTGCTGTGTCATTCCAACGAGGCCCGTCGCGCGGGCCGCGCTGGAATGGCATCGCGCCATCGTGACCCATCGCTCCCGGTTCGCATGCCGCCGCACTGTGCATGCGCCACTGGAGACAATCCATGAGCCTGTTCAACAAGGTCACCAAGACATTCCAATGGGGCCCGCACCGCGTGACGCTGGAAACCGGCGAGATCGCCCGCCAGTCGGGCGGCGCCGTGCTCGTCAACATCGACGACACCGTCGTGCTCGCCACCGTGGTGGCCGCCAAGAACGCGAAGCCCGGGCAGGACTTCTTCCCGCTGACGGTCGACTACATCGAGAAGACCTACGCGGCCGGCAAGATCCCGGGCAGCTTCTTCAAGCGTGAAGGTCGCCCGAGCGAGCTCGAGACGCTGACCTCGCGGCTGATCGACCGCCCGATCCGGCCGCTGTTCCCCGACGGCTTCTTCAACGAGGTGCAGGTCGTCGTGCACGTGCTGAGCCTGAACCCGGAGGTGCAGGCCGACATCGCCGCGTTGATCGGGGCGTCGGCGGCGCTGGGGATCTCGGGCATCCCGTTCAACGGTCCGATCGGCGCCGCCCGCGTCGGCTACGTCAACGGGCAGTACGTGCTGAACCCTGGCAAGACCGAGCTGGCGAATTCCAAGCTCGACCTGGTCGTGGCGGGCACCGAAGCTGCCGTGCTGATGGTGGAGTCCGAGGCCGATCAGCTGCCCGAAGAAGTGATGCTT
>DATIFD010000545.1:0-4085 GCA_035455385.1 Burkholderiaceae bacterium | reverse complement strand
GCAGCCCGCGGGCAGCTCGACGTGATGCGACAGCGCGGCCACCACGTCGGCGACGCATTGCACCGGGTAGCGGTTGATCGCCACACGCGCCAGCCGCTCGCCGAGCGCACGCTGCAACGGCTCGGGCAACCGGAACGGGTTCTCCATCGCGTCGAGCTTGACCATGCCCGCGCTCGGCTGGATCGCGTAGCCGTGCGTCGACTGCACATCCTGGCGGATCACGCGCGCCAGTCGTTGCGACAGCAGGCTCGGGCCCGCCGCAGACACATCGGCCGCCGCCCCGAGCCGCAACTGCGCCGCGCGCGCATGCGCCTGCAGCCCCTCGCCCTGTGCCAGCTCGGCAGCGATCGGGCCCAGCGCCTGAGCGCCGCGTGCGCTGACCTCGATCAGGCTGGAGCGCTTGACGAAGTCGTACACGCCCAGCGGCGAGCTGAAGCGCGCGGTGCCCGAGGTCGGCAGCACGTGGTTGGGGCCGGCACAGTAGTCGCCGAGGCTCTCGCTGGTGAACGCGCCGAGGAAGATCGCGCCGGCGTGCTTGAGCAGAGGCTCCCAGCGCTGCGGCTCGCGCGCGCTGATTTCCAGGTGCTCGGGCGCGATGCGGTTGCTGATCGCGCAGGCCTCCTCCATCGAGCGGGTGTGGATCAGCGCGCCGCGGCCTTCGAGCGAGGCGCGGATGACACCGCGCCGCGGCAACTCGGGCAGCAGCCGATCGATCGCGGCGGCCACCGCGTCGAGGTAGGCCGCATCGGGCGACAGCAGGATGCTCTGCGCCAGCTCGTCGTGCTCGGCCTGGCTGAACAGGTCCATCGCCACCCAGTCGGGGTCGGTGCTGCCGTCGGCCAGCACCAGGATCTCGCTCGGCCCGGCGATCATGTCGATGCCGACCTGGCCGAACACGCGGCGCTTGGCGCTGGCCACGTAGGCGTTGCCCGGGCCCATGATCTTGTCGACGCGCGGCACCGTGGCCGTGCCGTACGCGAGCGCGGCGATCGCCTGCGCGCCGCCGATTCCGAACACGCGGCGGGCGCCGGTCAGGTGCGCCGCCGCGAGCACCAGCGGATTGCGCTGGCCCTTGGGCGTCGGCACCACCATCACGATCTCGCCGACGCCGGCCACCTGGGCCGGAATGCCATTCATCAGCACCGACGACGGGTACGCAGCCTTGCCGCCAGGCACATAGATGCCCACGCGGTCGAGCGGCGTCACCTTCTGGCCGAGCAGCGAGCCGTCGTCGTCGCGCACCTGCCAGTCCTGGCAGCAGGCGCGCAACTGGTGCTCGTGGTAGGTGCGGATGCGCAGGGCCGCGGCCTGCAACGCATCGCGCTGTTCCGCGGGCAGGCCCTCCAGCGCGCGCCGCAACTCGTCTTGCGCGATCTCGAGTTCGGCCACCGAACCCGCCTGCACGCCATCCAGACGTGCCGTGTGCTCCAGCAGCGCCGCGTCGCCGCGGCTGCGCACGTCGCCGACGATGCGCTCGACGATGTCTTCGATCGTGCGATCGGTCTCACCCGACCAGTGCAGCACCCGCTGCAGCCGGGCATCGAAGTCGCTTGCCGTCGTGGCCAGACGGGCGATGCGCAGCGCGGTCACCGGGCGCTCCCGCACGCCGCGGCCAGCGACTCGATCAGCGGGCGCAGCGACTCGCGCTTGAGCTTCAGCGAGGCCGGGTTGACGACCAGCCGCGCGCTGATGGCCATGATCTGCTCGACCTCGACCAGTTGGTTCGCCTTCAGCGTGCTGCCGGTCGACACGAGGTCGACGATCGCATCGGCCAGGCCTGTGAGGGGTGCCAGCTCCATCGAGCCATACAACTTGATCAGGTCGACGTGCACGCCCTTGTCGGCGAAGTGCTGACGCGCCAGCTGCACGTACTTGGTGGCCACGCGGATGCGCGACCCCTGCTGCACGGCCGTCGGATAGTCGAAGTCGGCCCGCACGGCCACGCTGAGGCGGCAGCGCGCGATGCCAAGGTCCAGCGGCTGGTACAGACCGGCCGCGCCGCCGGCATGGCCCCAAGCGGCGCCGTGCTCGAGCAGCACGTCGAGCCCCACCACGCCGAAGTCGGCGCCGCCGTATTGCACGTAGGTCGGCACGTCGCTGGCGCGCACGAGCACCACGCGCAGGTCGGCGCGGTTGGTCGGCAGGATCAGCTTGCGCGAGGTTTCGGGGTCCTCGAGCACCGACAGCCCGGCGCGCGCCAGCAGCGGCAGCGTCTCGTCGAAGATGCGACCCTTGGACAATGCCAGCGTCAGCGGTGACGTCGACGCCTTCACTTGACCCTTTCGATCGCGGCGCCGAGCGTGCGCAGCTTGGCTTCCATCCGCTCGTAGCCACGGTCGAGGTGGTAGATACGATCGACCAGCGTCTCGCCGTCGGCCACCAGGCCGGCGATCACCAGCGACGCCGAGGCCCGCAGGTCTGTGGCCATCACCTTGGCGCCCGAAAGCCGCGGCACGCCGCGCACCAGCGCCGTGCGACCGTCGACCTCGATGTTCGCACCCAGGCGCACCAGCTCGTTGACGTGCATGAAGCGGTTCTCGAAGATCGTCTCGACGATCGTCGAGGCGCCGTCGGCGATGGCGTCGACCGCCATGAACTGCGCCTGCATGTCGGTCGGGAACGCCGGGTACTCGCTGGTGCGGATGTTCACCGCGCGCGGCCGGCCGTCGGCACGCACGCGCACACCCCCGGCCGCCGCCTCGATCACGGCGCCCGCTTCACGCAGGCGCTCGATCACCGCCTCCAGCAGCAGCGGGTCGGCGTCACGCAGCAGCACGTCGCCGCCGCAGGCCGCCACGGCGCACAGAAAGGTGCCGGTCTCGATGCGATCGGGGATGAAGCGGTGCGGCTCGGGCGGTGCGTGCAGCGTGTCGACCCCGCGGATGCGCACGCGGCTCGTGCCGTGGCCGTCGATGCGGGCGCCCATCGCGATCAGCAGCTCCGCCAGGTCGGCCACTTCGGGCTCCTGTGCCGCGTTCTCGAGCACCGTCTCGCCGTCGGCCAGCGTGGCGGCCATCATCAGGTTCTCGGTGCCGGTCACGGTGATCATGTCGGTGGTGATCGACGCGCCCTGCAATCGACGTGCCCTGGCGATGATGTAGCCGTGCTCGACGCGAATGTCGGCACCCATCGCCTTCAGGCCCTGGATGTGCTGGTCGACCGGGCGTGAGCCGATCGCACAGCCGCCGGGCAGCGACACCCGCGCCTCGCCGAAACGCGCCAGCAACGGCCCGAGCACGAGGATCGACGCCCGCATCGTCTTGACCAGCTCGTACGGCGCCTCGGGAGCCGTGATGCGCGATGCGTCGATCCGAACCTGGTCGGGCTGCGCGTTCGAACGTTCGGCCAGCGCACCCATGTTGCGCAGCAGCTTCAGCGTGGTGTTCACGTCCTGCAGCCGCGGCACGTTGGCCAGCGTCACCGGCGCGGGGCTGAGCAGCGCCGCGCACAGGCCCGGCAGCGCCGCGTTCTTGGCGCCGGAGATCGACACCTCCCCCTGGAGGCGCCGGCCGCCGCGAATCAGCAGTTTGTCCATGGCAATGGCGTGTTCGCGGCGCTCGCTGCGGGGGCTGAGAGCGCCAGCCCGTCCGGCCGCGCCATCACCGCCACCCGCAGCCTGCTGCCGCGGGAGGATTCAATGGTGATGGGTCTGCGGCCGCTGGTTCTCAGCGGCCCATTCGGCGGGCGTGAGCGTCTTCATCGACAGCGCGTGAATCTGCTCGCGCATTCTATCGCCCAGCGCCGCGTACACCTGCTGGTGCCGCCGCACGCGCGGCAGGCCCTCGAAGGCAGGCGACACGATGGTGGCGAAGAAGTGCCGCCCGTCGCCTTCGACGTCGAGGTGCTCGCAGGCAATGCCGGCGGCAATGAAGGCGCGTACGTCGGCGGCGGTGGGGTCGGGCATGGTGGTGATTATCGCCTCTGGCCGGGCCATGACTGCGACGACCGCGGCGGGCAGGCGGTCCGGGCACGCGTTCCCCGGCCCACGCTCGCGGGCTATCACCGGCTTGTGCCCTGCCCGACCTCGTCAACACGAGCCTGGCTTACCGCGGACCAGGACACCGCGAATGGGGCCTGCGCCCCCA
>DATIFD010000544.1:0-10628 GCA_035455385.1 Burkholderiaceae bacterium | reverse complement strand
GGAAGCGCTGCACCAGCTGCAGCGGCCGCCAATTGAACAGCACGCCGCCGAAGTCGAACACGATGCGCAGCGCGGCGCCGCCGGAGTTCATTGCGTGCCGGGTGTCCAGCGCAGCACGAACGCGCGCTGCGCCTCGGTTTCCGGCGAGCGCGGCATCGCCGCCAGGCGCGTCAGGGCGCTGCGCTTGCGCGCGATCAGCGCCAGCGCGTCGGGCCCCGGCAGGCCCTGCTCCACCAGCCAGCAACCGAGCGCCGTGCCGGTGCGCCCGACACCGGCGTGGCAGTGCAGGTACAGGCAGGCGCCGCGTGCGAGCTCGGCGTCGATCGTCGAGACGATGTCGCGCATCAACGCCGCGCCGGGCACCGAGTAGTCGGTGATCGCGAAGCCGTGCCAGCGCGCGTGCGCTGGCAGCGCATCGGCGTAGCGCGCGAGCGCCGGCTGGCTGCACGTGAGGTCGACGAAGCTGTCGACGCCGGCGTCGAGCAGCGCGTCGAGCGAGGCAGCCGGGTGCGAGCCCGCCAGGAAGCGTCCGGGCCACACCCAGTAGCAGTCAGTGTGCGGCGGCGCCAGCGCGTCGCCGCCGGCTTGCAGCGCGTCGGGCGGAAGGACAACGGTCACTGCAGTGCGATCAGTGCGACAGGATCTTCGACAGGAAATCCTTCGCGCGATCGGTCTTCGGGTGGTTGAAGAACTCCACCGGGGTATTCTCTTCGACGATCTGGCCCTGGTCCATGAAGATCACGCGGTCGGCTGCCTGGCGCGCAAAGCCCATCTCGTGCGTGACGCACAGCATCGTGATGCCCTGCTTGGCCAGGTCGACCATCACCTCGAGCACCTCGTTGATCATCTCCGGGTCGAGCGCAGAGGTCGGCTCGTCGAACAGCATGATTTTCGGCGTCAGGCACAGCGCACGCGCGATCGCCACGCGCTGCTGCTGACCGCCGGACAGCTGCAGCGGGTACTTGGCCGCCTGCTCGGCGATGCGCACGCGCTTGAGCTGCGCCATCGCCTTGTCTTCGGCCTCCTTCTTCGGCATCTTGCCGACCCACATCGGCGCCAGCGTCAGGTTCTCCAGCACCGTGAGGTGCGGGAACAGGTTGAACTGCTGGAACACCATGCCGACGTTGCGGCGCACGGCGTCGACTGCCTTGACGTCGTCGGTCAGCTCGATGCCGTCGACCGTGAGATGGCCGGCCTGGTGCTCCTCGAGGCGATTGATGCAGCGGATCAGCGTGGACTTGCCCGAGCCCGACGGGCCGCAGATCACGATGCGCTCGCCCTTGGCCACCCTGAGCTGGATGTCGCGCAGCACGTGGAACTGGCCGTACCACTTGCTGACGTTGTCGAACACGATGATCGGCGTGTCGTTGGCCATGGTCGCGACCTTGCTGTCATTGCCGGCGCATGCCGGTGTTGAGGTACCCCTCGACCCAGCGGCTGTAGCGCGACAGGGCGAAGCAGAACACGAAGTAGACGGCCGCCACGAACAGCTGACCCTCGAGGAAGAATTTGCGCCAGTCGGCGTCGCCCAATGCCAGTTGCAGCGCGCCGGTCAGGTCGTACAGGCTGACGATCGTGACCAGCGAGGTGTCCTTGAAGGTGCTGATGAAGCTGTTGACGATCGCGGGCACCACCAGCCGCAGCGCCTGCGGCAGCACGATCTTGCGCGTGGTCTGCCAGTAGGTGAGGCCAAGCGCCTGCGCCGCCTCGACCTGCCCCTTGGGCAGCGCCTGCAGCCCGCCGCGCACCACCTCGGCGAGGTACGCCGCGGCGAACAGGGTCATGCCCACCAGCACGCGCAGCAGCACGTCGATCGTCGTGCCTTGCGGCATGAACAGCGGAAACATGAACGACGCCATGAACAGCACCGAGATCAGCGGTACGCCGCGGATCAGCTCGACGTAGAGCACGCACACCGCCCGGATCGCCGGCAGCTTGGAACTGCGGCCCAGCGCGACCATGATCGCCAGCGGAAACGCCACCGCCAGGCTCACCACCGACAGCGCCAGCGTCAGCGGGAAGCCGCCCCAGCGCGCGGTTTCCACCGGCGTCAACCCGAGCGCGCCGCCGCGCATCAGCACGTAGCAGACGGCCAGCACGATCAGCCACAGCGGGGCGAGCCAGCGCTTCCAGAACGGGCGCAGGCAACTGGCCACGAGCAGCGCGATCAGAATCGCGCAGGCTGCCATCGGGCGCCATTGCTCCTCGAACGGGTAGCGACCGAACAGGATCAGCCGCCCCTTCTCGACCACCACACCCCAGCAGGCGCCGTGGGCGTGCGCGGCGCGGCAGGCGGCGTTGTCGGGCGCGAACACCGCGTGCAGCACCGACCAGCCGAACAGCGGCGGAACGAGCCACAGCAGCACCAGCACGGTGACGACCGTGGACAGCGAGTTGAGCCAACCGTCGAAGAAGTTGCGCTTGATCCACGCCAGGGGCCCCTGCGTGGACACCGGTGGCGGCCGGCTGGCGATCGGCGTGAATACCACGGCACTCATCGCGGCACCGACACCTCAACAAGGCGCACGATCTCGCACAACCAAGCAGCCGCCACGGAGCCGGCATCGCATCGCTGTCGCGATATGAGCCTTCGCCGAAGCGCGAGCGCTTTGCTGGTCCGCAGGCGGCGCCCCCTCGAGGGGGCCGAGCGGGACGCGAGGAGTCCGGGGGACTTTTCGCCGCCGGCGACGGCCGCCGGGCCGCTTCGGGAGTGGCTCATCACCGCTCCCGGATCGCCGCGCGGCGGTTGTACCAGTTCATCAGTGCCGACGTCAGCAGCGACAGCGTCAGGTAGCACGCCATCACGATCGCGATGCACTCGATCGCCCGGCCGGTCTGATTGAGCGAGGTGTTCGAGATCGACACCAGATCCGGGTACCCGACCGCGACCGCGAGCGACGAGTTCTTGGTCAGGTTCAGGTACTGGTTGGTCATCGGCGGGATGATCACGCGCAGCGCCTGCGGTAGCTGCACCAGGCGAAGCTCCTTGGCGCGGCTCAGGCCCAGTGACACGCTGGCCTCGTGCTGCCCGTAGGGCACCGACTGGATGCCTGCGCGCACCACCTCGGCGATGTATGCGGCCGTGTAGATCGTCAACCCGAGCAGCACGGTCAGGAACTCCGGCGTCACCGCGCCGCCGCCGATGACGTTGATCTCGGTCTTCTCCGGCATGTCGAACCCGGTGGGCGCCCCGCCAACCAGCCAGCCCACGGCCGTGGCCAGCACGACGATCGCCAGCGCCGGCAGCCAGAACATCGGTGCCTGGCCGGTCGCATCGTGGCGCGCCTGCACCCAGCGGGCCCAGCCGCGGACACCGATGAGCCCGACCACGAAACCCGCCAGCGTCCCCCAGTGTCCCGGCACCCACTCGGGATGTGGAAACTGCAGGCCGTTCTTGCTGAAGAACACGCCGGGAAGCGGTTGCAGCGCCTCCTCGATCGGCGGCAGCATCTCGGTGAGGACGAAGTACCAGATGAACAGCTGCAGCAGCAGCGGCACGTTGCGGAACAGGTCGACGTAGGCGCCGCTCAGCGAGCGCACCAGCAGGTTGCGCGACAGGCGACCGATACCCACCAGCGTGCCGAGGATCGTGGCCAGCACGATACCGGCGATCGCGACCCGGAACGTGTTGGACAACCCAACCAGAAATGCCTTGCCGTAGCTCTCGGACGAGTCGAACGGCAGCACGCTCTCGCCGATGGCGAAGCCGGCGGGCTGGGTGATGAAATCGAAGCCGCTCTTGATGCCGCGCACACGCATGTTCTCCAGCGTGTTGGAGAACAGGTACGCCGCGGCTGCGGCGACCAGCCCGAGCACGAGCACCTGGTACAGCACGCCGCGAAAGGCCTTGCTGCGCCAGGACCAGTTGCGAGTCTTGGGTGGAGCTGCCACGGAGAGTCACGCGGACAGGGTTCGCCGGCACGGCGAACCCGCCTTGGTTCTCAACGTACCGGTGGGGCGTACATGAAGCCGCCGTGGCTCCAAAGGTTGTTGGCGCCGCGCGGCAGCTTCAGCGCCGACTTCGGGCCGACGTTGCGCTCGAAGATTTCGCCGTAGTTGCCGACCGCCTTGATCGCACGGTACGCCCATTCCTTGTCGAGGCCGAGCAGCTTGCCGGTGTCCTCCGACGTGCCGAGGATGCGCTGCACCACCGGGTCCTTGCTGTCCTTGACCATCTGGTCGACGTTGGCCTGCGTGATGCCGTACTCCTCGGCCTCGATCAGCGCGAACACCACCCACTTGGCGATGGTGAAGAACTCGTCGTCGCCACGGCGCACCGACGGCCCCAGCGGCTCCTTGGAAATCAGCTCGGGCAGGATCACGTGGTCGTCAGGGTTGCCGGCTTCCTTGTTGCGCACCGATGCCAGCCCCGACGCGTCGGTGGTGTAGGCCTGGCAGCGACCGGCGAAGTAGGCCTTGTTGGTGGCCTCCTGCGTCTCGAACACCACCGGCTTCATGTTGAGGTTCATCGCCTTGGAGTAGTCGTTCAGGTTCTTCTCGGTGGTGGTGCCCGACTGCACGCACACGGTGGCGCCCTTCAACTGCTTGGCCGACGTGATCTTGCTCTTCTTGGTCACCATGAAGCCCTGGCCGTCGTAGTACGTGGTGCCGGTGAAGAACAGACCCAGCGACGCGTCGCGCGTCAGCGTCCAGGTGGTGTTGCGCGACAGGATGTCGATCTCGCCGGACTGCAGCGCGGCGAAGCGCTGCGACGCATTCAGCGGCACCCACTTGACCTTGCTGGCATCCTTCAGGATGGTGGCGGCGATCGCCTTGCAGACGTCGACGTCGAGGCCGGCCCAGTTGCCCTGGCTGTCGGCGGCCGAGAAGCCCGGCAGGCTCGGATTGACGCCGCACACGAGCTGACCGCGTTGGTTGATGGCATCGAGTGTCTTGCCGGCGTTCGCTGCCCCGATGAAGCTGAGCGCGAGTGCTGCGGCCACGGCATGTTTGAGCATGAATGGTTCTCCTGACGGTTGGGGCAATGCCGGGATTGTCACGAGCCGGGGTGCCCCGGCATACCGAGCAAACACCGATGCAGGGATCGTGCCCGCACGCCTGCCCCGGGCTTCGCCGCGGGCCCGTCGGGCCGGTCGAGGGGCTTGCCCTCAGCCGCGCAGCCGTGCGAGCAGCCCGGCGGTGGAGGCGTCCAGCCCGCTGGCGTCCCCGCTGTCGAAGCGCGGCAGCAGCCGGCTGCACAACGCCTTGCCCAGTTCGACGCCCCACTGATCGAAGCTGTTGATGCCCCACACCGCGCCGCTGGTGAATACCCTGTGTTCGTACAGGGCGATCAGCGCACCCAGGCTGCGCGGCGTCAGCTCCTCGAGCACCAGCGTCGTGCTCGGACGGTTGCCGTCAAACGTCCTATGGCGCGCCAGCACCTCGGCATCCAGCCACCCCGACGCGGTAGGCGCAGCCTCGCTGCGCGCCTGCTGCGCCGACTTGCCGAGCATCAGGGCCTGACCTTGCGCCAGACAATTGGCCAGCGCCTTGCGATGCAATGACGCGTAAGGATGCGACGGCCGGCGCACGGCGATGAACTCGACCGGCACGACATCGGTTCCCTGGTGCAGCATCTGGAAGAACGCGTGCTGTCCGTTCGTGCCGGGCTCGCCCCACACCACTGGACTGGTGCCATAAGGCAGCGGCTGGCCGTCGAGATCGACGCCCTTGCCGTTGGACTCCATCTCGAGTTGCTGCAGGTACGCCGGCAGGCGCCTGAGCCCTTGGTGGTACGGCGCCACCGAGCGGCTCGCGAAGTGGTGGAAACCCCGGTACCAGACGTCGAGCAGCCCGAGCTGCACCGGCAGGTTCGCGTCCAGCGGCGCTTCGGCGAAATGCCGATCCATCGCGTACGCGCCCGCCAGCAGCGCGCGGAAGTGTTCGGCGCCGATCGCGATCGCGATCGGCAGCCCGATGGCGCTCCACATCGAATAGCGGCCGCCGACCCAGTCCCAGAAGCCGAACGTGGTGCCGATGCCGAACTGCGCGGCCGCCGCGAGGTTGGTCGTCACTGCGACGAAGTGACGCGCAATGTCGCGGCCGCCCTGCGCGACGAACCACGCCCGGGCCACCTCGGCATTGGCCATCGTCTCTTGTGTGGTGAAGGTCTTGGACGCGACGATGAACAGCGTCGACTCGGGCCTCAATCGGCGCAGCACCGGTGCGATGTCGTGGCCGTCGACGTTGGACACGAAGTGGAACGCGATGTCGCGTGTCGCGAACGCGTCCAGCGCCGGAACCGCCATCTGCGGGCCGAGGTCGGAGCCGCCGATGCCGATGTTCACGACATCGCGGATGCCCCTGGCGGGCACGTCGCGCACGCGCTGCGCGAACGCCAGCATCGCGTCGAGCACTCCGTGCACCTCGTCGCCGTGTGGCGCGCTGCCGCGCGGCGCGCGCAGCGCCGTGTGCAGCACCGCGCGACCCTCGGTGACGTTGATCGCCTCGCCGGCGAACATCGCATCGCGTCGCGCCGGCAGGCCGCACTCGTGCGCCAGCTCCACCAGCAACTTGCGCGTGAACGTGTCCCAGCGGCTCTTCGACAAGTCGGCGAACACCTCCGGCGCCTGCAGTGACAGGGCGGCAAACCGCCCGGGGTCGCGTGCGAACGCGTCACGCAGGTCGAAATCGCGGCCGTGGGCCTCGTAGTGGCCCTGCAGCGCACGCCAGGCGACGGTGCGGTCGCAGCGGATCATGCAGCCCCCTTGGCGCCGGCGGCGCCTTCCCCCCGAGCGGGAGCGAGTCCTCTTGGGGCGGCCCGGCGAGGACTCACGCGCGCCTTTCCTCGATCAGCTTCTCGAGCTTGAGGGCGTCGGCGGCGAACAAGCGGATGCCTTCGGCGAGCTTGTCGGTCGCCATCGCGTCGTCGTTCATGGCGTAGCGAAATGCGGGCTCGTCGAAGTGCACCGGCTGCAGGCTCATCGACCTGGCGCGCTCGGCATCGAGCGCGCGCGCCACCGGCGCGCTGCCGGCCTGCAGCTGGGCCAGCAGCTCCGGGCTGATCGTCAGCAGGTCGCAGCCGGCCAGCGCGAGGATCTGTCCGACATTGCGAAAGCTCGCACCCATGACCTCGGTGCGGACGCCGAAGTGCTTGTAGTGGTTGTAGATGCGGGCCACCGACTTCACGCCGGGGTCGTCGGCGCCGGCCATCGCGGCCTCGTCCCATGCCGTGCCGGCCTGCCTCTTGTACCAGTCGTAGATGCGGCCGACGAACGGCGAGATCAGCGTCACTTTCGCTTCGCCGCAGGCCACCGCCTGCGCAAAGGAGAACAACAACGTCAGGTTGCAGTGGATGCCCTCACGCTCGAGCTGCGCCGCAGCGCGGATGCCCTCCCAGGTCGACGCCACCTTGATCAGCACGCGGTCGCGCGCGACGCCGGCGCGCTCGTACAGGCCGACGATGCGGCGGGCACGCGCGACGCTCGCGGCGCTGTCGAACGACAGCCGCGCATCGACTTCGGTGGACACCCGGCCGGGCACGATCTTCAGGATCTGCAGGCCGAAGCGCACCAGCACCTCGTCGACGATCTCGTCGATCGGCTGAGCGCGGTGCGCCGCCACGGTGTCGGCGAGCAGCGGCGCGTAGTCGGCCTGCTGCACCGCCTTGAGGATCAGCGACGGGTTGGTGGTGGCATCGCGCGGCGCGTACTGCGCCATCTGCAGGAAGTTGCCGGTATCGGCCACCACGGTGGTGAACTGGCGCAGTTGCTCGAGCTGGTTCATGGTGCGGGCCGTGAGCGCCGACGTCGGGCGCGGGACGACGATAGGCCGATTATCGACCGCCCTTCGGTGGCCTTCAGGGCGGCGGCACCGACACGCCGATGCGCCTCGGGCCGGCAGTGCGCCGATCGCGTCGCGCTGGCCGGGCAGCAGCCGTGCACAATCGGCGCATGTCGTTCGACCTCGTTCTGTTCGGCGGCACCGGCGACCTGACCTGGCGCAAGCTGATGCCGGCGCTGTTCCAGGCGTTTCGCCACGGCAAGCTGCCGGCCGGCGGCCGCATCCTCGCGGTGGCGCGCGATGCGCGCAGCGACGACGCCTACCGGGCGTTCATCCAGTCGCGGTTCGTCGAGGTCGAAAGCGCCAAGCGCCCGAGCGACGAGGAGTTCACTCGGTTTGCCGCGTTGCTGCACTACCGCCGCATGGATCTTTCCAGGCCCGCGGACTACGCCGGCTTGAAGCAGTGGATCGACGAGCGGCGCGCCGACACGGTGGTGATGTACCTCGCCACCAGCCCGCACCTGTTCCCCGAGGTGTGCGCTCAGCTCGGCGCTGCAGGGCTGAACGGCATGCACGTGCGCGTGGTGCTCGAGAAGCCGCTCGGCCACGACCTGGCCAGCGCGCAGGAGATCAACCGCATCGTGGCCGGTGCGTTCAGCGAGCGGCAGGCGCTGCGCATCGACCACTATCTGGGCAAGCCGTCGGTGCAGAACCTGTCGGCGCTGCGCTTCGGCAACGCGCTGTTCGAGCCGCTGTGGCGTCGCGAGAGCATCGCCAACATCCAGATCACGCTGGCCGAGGCGCTCGGCGTGGGCACGCGCGGCGACTTCTACGACCGCACCGGTGCGTTGCGCGACATGGTGCAGAACCACGCGCTGCAGCTTCTGACGATGGTGGCGATGGAGCCGCCGCCGACCAACGACGCCGATGCGATCCGCGACGAGAAGCTCAAGGTGCTGAAGTCGCTGAAGCCATTCACCGCCGAGAGCGTGGTGCGCGACGTCGTGCGCGGACAATACAAGGCCGGCACCGTCGATGGCAAGGCGGTGCCCGGTTACCTCGACGAAGCCAAGGTGCCCGCAGGCAGTGCCACCGAGACCTTCGTCGCGCTGCGCACCGAGGTGCAGAACTGGCGCTGGGCCGGCGTGCCGTTCTTCCTGCGCACCGGCAAGCGACTGGCGGCGCGCCACGCGCAGATCGTCGTCAACTTCCGGCCGGTGCCGCATCCGATCTTCCCCGGTTCGTCGCGGGCCAACAAGCTGGTGATCAAGCTGCAGCCCGAGGACGGACTCGAGCTGCACCTGCTGGCCGCCAAGGGCACGGGACAAGGGGAGCTGCTGGCGCCGGTGTTCCTCGACCTGGACTTCGACAAGGCCTTCGCCACCGAGCGCGTGGGAGCCTACGAGCGGCTGCTGCTGGACGCGATCGCGGGGCGGCTCAACCTGTTCGTGCGCAGCGACGAGCAGGAGCAGGCGTGGCGTTGGGTGGGGCCGGTGCTGCACGCGTGGGCGCAGGACCCGAACCCGCCACGGCCCTATGCGGCCGGCAACTGGGGACCGCCTGCCGCGAGCGCGATGATCGCGCGCGACGGCTGCGTCTGGGACGAGGAGCACTAGCGTCGCCCAGCGGGCGCGCGGATGCGTGGGCTCAGTGCACGGGGGCCGGTGGCGCCACGAATGCCAGCAACGACTCGACGCCGTACATGCGCACCAGGTCGGTCAGCTTGGCCGGCGCGCCGCGCACCTCGAAGCCCTTGTTCCAGGCGCGGGCCAGGCGCCGGCACTCCAGCAGCACCGCCACTGCCGCGGTATCGAAGCTGCGCAGCGCCGACGCGTCGACGGTGAGCGTGGCTGCGTCGTCGGCGCGCATCGACTGCTCGAGCATGTTCAGCGTGGTGCTCGCCTCGCGCAGGGTCAGCACCTCGGGCAGCACCAGCATCGGCGGCTCCACGCGTCGTTGCGTCAGCTCTTGCCGCCGGCGATGCTCTTGTTCTTCTCGCTCAGGCGATCGATCAGGGCATCGATGCCACCGGCGCTGAGGTCGCGCGAGAACTGGCTGCGGAAGCTGTCGGTGGCCCACAGGCCGAGCACGTTGAAGTCGTAGATCTTCCAGGTCTCGCCGGATTTCTCCAGCCGATAGTCGAGCTGCAACGGGTCACCGCTGCCGACGACGTCGGTGCCGACCAATACCTCGTTCGGGTTGGTGCCGTGGCGCATCGGACGCAGCTTGACGCTCTGGTCTTTGACCTGGGTCAGCGCGCCGGAGTAAGTGATGATCAGGTAGGTCTTGAACTCTTCGGTCAAGCGCTGCTTCTGCTCGGGCGTGGCCGAGCGCCACTGCGGGCCCACCGACTTGACCACCATGCGCTGCAGGTTGACGTTTGGCAGGATCTTGTCGTCGACCAGCACCCGGATGCGCGCGACGTCGCCGGACTGAATGGCCTTGTCGCTCTTCACCGCATCGATCACCTCGGTCGCCAGCTGGAGCACGAACGCATCGGGCGCGACCTCTGCAAGCGCGAACGCCTGCACGGCGCACAACGTCAATCCAAACAGGACTCGTCGAAACATCTGCTTTCCTTCGTCCGGGCTCGGAACCCCCGAACCTTAACGCATGCGCCGCGCCGACGGTTCACTTCGGCGCGCTGTCCTCGGTCGCGTCGGTGTCGTCGGACTCGGGTTCCTCGGGCGGGTTGCCGTCGTACACCAGATTGCGCCGGCGCGCCAGATAGCCGTCGCGCACCAGCGCATACTTGTCCAGCGCGATCTCGTCCAGCGCGCGTGTTGCTGCGAGCAGGCTCGCGCGCACGCTGAGCACGTGCACCGTCGCCAGGGCCCAGCGCTCGGGGCCGCGCTCGACGAAGGCTTCGGGAATGGCACGCCAGTCGGCGGCCAGTGCGACCGTGT
>DATIFD010000543.1:0-5321 GCA_035455385.1 Burkholderiaceae bacterium | reverse complement strand
TGATCGCGCTGCCGGTGGTGCTGTACCAGCTGTGGGCGTTCGTCGCGCCGGGGCTGTATTCGCACGAGAAGAAGTTCGTGCTGCCGCTGGTGATCTCGAGCACGATCCTGTTCTTCGCCGGCGTCGCGTTCTGCTACTTCGTCGTCATTCCGGCGTTGACCAAGTTCATCGTCGCGGTGGCGCCGAGCTCGATCAACACCGCGCCGGACATCGAGCAGTACTTCGGCACCGTGCTGACGCTGTTTCTGGTGTTCGGCATCGCGTTCGAAGTGCCGGTGGCGGTGGTGGTGCTGGCGCGCATCGGGGTGGTCAGCATCGAGCAGCTGAAGAAGTTCCGCGGCTACTTCATCGTCGTGGCCTTCATCGCGTCGGCGATCGTGACGCCGCCCGACGTGGTGTCGCAGTTATCGCTGGCGATCCCACTGTGCCTGCTGTACGAGATGGGCATCTGGGCGGCCAGGCTGTTCATCCGCGTCACCAAGGCGCCGGAGGAGCAGGCCGCGGCGGCCAAGGAGTCGTAGGCGCGGCGAGCCGTCGGCGGCGACGACCCGCGTGGGCGGCTACTGCGGCGCGCGTCGCTGCGTCGGCGGCCGCTGACCGACCTTGAGCTTGACTTGCATCGCCTGCGCGCCGCGCTGCACGCCCAATGTCGCTTCGCTGCCGGGCTTGAGCGCGGCCACGGCGTTGAGCAGCTGCGCCGTGTTGGCCACCGGGCGGTCGCCCACCGAGGTGACCACATCGCCGGGCTTGAGGCCGCTCCTGCCGGCCGGGCCGTCCTGCAGCACGGCGGCGATCAGCACGCCGTCCCTGACCGGCAGCTTGAAGCTCTCGGCGTATTCGGCGGGCAGGTCGCGCGGCTCGACGCCGATCCAGCCGCGGGTGACCTTGCCGTCCTTGATGAGGCCTTCCATCACCTGGCGCGCCAGGTCGACGGGAATCGCGAAGCCGATGCCCATGCTGCCGCCGGTGCGCGAGAAGATCGCGGTGTTGATGCCCACCAGCTGGCCGTTGACGTCGACCAGCGCGCCACCCGAATTGCCAGGGTTGATCGCCGCATCGGTCTGGATAAAGTTCTCGAACGTCGACAGGCCGAGCTGGTTGCGCCCGAGCGCGCTGACGATGCCGGAGGTCACGGTCTGGCCGACATTGAACGGGTTGCCGATCGCCAGCACCAGATCGCCCACCCGCAGCGCCTCGACGTCGCCCAGCGTGATCGACGGCAGACGCTCAAGATCGACTTTCAGCACCGCCACGTCGGTGTCGGGGTCGGTGCCGACCAGCCGCGCCTTGGCCTCGCGCCCGTCCTGGAGTCCGACCTCGATTTCGCTGGCGCCCTCGACCACGTGGTTGTTGGTCAGCAGGTAACCCTGTGGCGACACGATCACGCCCGATCCGACGCCGCGCTGCACGTCGCCGGGCGAGCGGTCACCGAAGAAGTAGCGGTACCACGGGTCGCTCTCGTGCGGGTTGCGCGCGCCCGGTCTGATGGCGCTGACGCTCACCACCGCCGGCGCCGCCCGACTGACCGCGGTGCTCAGGCTGCCGGCGGGCAGGGCAGGCGCGGTGCTCGGGGGCAAGGCCGTGCGGATCGCCACCACGTCGGGCTGTACGATGGCCTGGGTGTGCGTGATCCACTGCGGCTTGAGCGTGCCGACCACGAACAGCACCGCCAGCGCGACGGTGACGCCCTGCGAGAATACGAGCCAGAGTCTTCGCACGTCTTGGGATGGCTGCAATGGTGTTGCGTGACGATCTGCAATCGCACCTGCGGCAATTGCTCGATGTGGACCGGTTTCGGGATTATGGGCCGAACGGTCTGCAGGTCGAGGGCCGCGCCGAGGTGCGCCGCATCGTCTCGGGGGTCACCGCAAGCCTCGGGTTGATCGAGGCTGCGGCGGATCATCGAGCCGACGCGCTGCTGGTGCACCACGGCCTGTTCTGGCGCGGGCAGGACGGCTGCATCACCGGCTGGCTGCGCTCGCGGCTGGCCACGCTGCTGGCCCATGGAATCAATCTGTACGCCTACCACCTGCCACTCGACGGTCACCCGGAGTTCGGCAACAACGCGCAGTTCGGTGTGCAGCTGGGGCTGAAAGCCGACGCCCGCTTCGGCGAACAGGACCTTGGCTTCGCCGGTGCCAGCGCGGCGCTGACCTCGCTGACGGCGCTGACGGCAGCGGTGCAGGGCGCCTGCGGGCGTGCCCCGACCGTCGTGCCGGGCGACGGTCGCACGTTGCAGCGCATCGGCTGGTGCACCGGCGGTGCGCAGGGCTACTTCGAGGCGGCCATCGCCGCCGGGGTCGATGCCTACGTGACCGGCGAAATCTCCGAGCCGCAGGCGCACATCGCGCGCGAGACCGGCGTGGCGTTCATCGCCTGCGGCCATCACGCGACCGAGCGGTTCGGCGCACCGGCGCTGGCCGCGCACGTGGCCTCGCAGTTCGGTCTGGAACACCGGTTCATCGACATCCCCAACCCGGCCTGACCCGATGAGCGAGAGCGCGCCGTTGCTGGCGCTGACGATGGGCGACCCGTGCGGCATCGGCCCCGAGATCATCGCCAAGGCGTTGACGCAGCCGCTGCCGGCCCCGTGCGTCGTGGTGGGCGACGTCGCCGTGATGCGGCGCGCGGTCGCCGTCTCCGCGCAGGACTGGCCGATCGCCGAACTCGACGAGCCCGGCGAGGCCCGGCAGCTGCCGCCACGCTGCATCGGCGTCTGGCCGCCGCCCGGCCTGCCGTCGGGCCTGGCCTCGCTGCCGATCGGCCAGGTGCACGCGGACGCGGGTCGAGCGGCCATCCGATGCATCGAGGCGGCCGCCGCTCTGGCGCTGACCGGTCGCGCCGGCGCGGTGGTCACGGCGCCCGTGCACAAGCTGGCGTTGGCGGCGGCGGGGTCGCCGTTTCCCGGGCACACCGAGATGCTGCAGGCGTTGGCTGCGGCCGGCGGTGCGGTGCCCGAGGTGCGCATGATGCTGGCCAGCGACGAACTGCGCGTCGTGCTGGTGACCATCCACGTCGCCTTGAAGCGGGCGATCGATTTGCTCGGCACCGAGCGCATCGCGACGACGATCACGCTGGCGCACGAGGCGGGCGTGCGTGCCGGACTGATGCACCCGCGCGTTGCGGTGGCCGGGCTCAATCCGCATGCCGGGGAGGGGGGGCTGTTCGGCGACGAGGAGGCGCGTTTCATCGTGCCGGCGATCGTGCAGGCCCGCGCGGCGGGCATCGACGCCAGCGGCCCGCATCCGCCCGACACCGTCTTCATGCGGGCGCGCAACGCCGCGGGACACGTGGGCGAGTTCGACGTTGTGGTCGCGATGACGCACGACCATGGGCTGATCCCGGTCAAGTACCTGGGGTTCGAGCGCGGCGTCAACGTGACGCTGGGGCTGCCGTTCGTGCGCACCAGCCCCGATCACGGCACGGCATTCGACATCGCCGGCCGCGGCGTGGCCGACGCCGGCAGCCTGCGCGCCGCGATCTCAGTGGCGCACGAGTTGTGCGGGGGCCGCGGCCACCGTCTTGGCTGACGGCGTCGCCGGCGCCTTGCTGCCGATGCGCAGTTCCGCCAGCTGCGCGCGCGCGCGGACCGTGGCGCGCTCCAGCAGGTAGGCGTGCTCGAACGCACGCAGGCGGTTGCTCTCGCACATCTTGCTGAGCATGCGGTAGGTCATCGAGATCGTGCGCACGTGCTTGTGCCCGCGCGTGAACACGAAGAACGTGCGGCCGGCGCTGACGTGCGCCAACCGCACCTTCTGCCACTGGCCATCGATGTGCATCTGATAGGCGAAGCCGATCTGCACATGATCGGCCAACGACCCACCGCGCGACGGCTCGACGGGCTCCGGCTCGGGCATGCCCTCGATCCGGATGTCGACCTCGTTGACCTCGGGCTCGACCTCGAGCTCGACGTCGATCTTGCCGTTCCAATCGATCGACTGTTCGTCGACCAGACCGATCGCCTTGGCCTCGGCCTCGGTGAAGGTGTTGGCCTGCACGGCATCGAGCAGCACCGGCAACTCCGACGCCGGCATCGGCGGCAGCTCCGTGGTCTTGGGAATCGCCGCGCCGAGCACGCCGTCGATCTGCTTGAGCAGCAGGTTGTAGTCGAGCGTGCGCATCGCCTCGCCCTTCAGCGACTCGGCGTGCGCCGGCAGCAGCTTGCCGAAGAAATCCTTGCGCGCCACCTCCGGCCACTTGATCATGTCCATGCCGGCGTTGAGCGTCTTCATCAGCGCCGGCAGCGCGATCAGGAACGCCTTGCGTTGCGCCGGCGAGCCCTTCGGCTGCACGCTCATCAGCAGGTCGCGGCCAGCCAGGCGCAGGCGGGCCACCGACGGGCTGTCGTGCCCTTCGTCCAGCGCGGTCTTCATGACCGCCTGGCTCCAGACCGACGACACGAAGTCGCGCAGGAAATCGGGCGCCGGAACGTCGTTCAGGCCGTGGCGCAACTGCGCGGCATAGCGCTGCTGCAGTCGCAGCTGCGTCTCCTTCTGCGCCAGCACCTCGTCGGCCCGACCCTGGCGCTGCACGTCGCGCCGGTTCTGGTCGACGACGAAGGCCTCGAGCTCCTCGAGCTTGTGCTCGTACAACTGGATCTGCTCGAAGTCGCCTTCGACGATCTGCTGCACCAGGTCCTTCACCAGCTTGATGAACGCCTTGCCGTCCTCGTCGTCGAGGTCGTCGAACGCGACGCCGAGCGACGCGATGCGGTTGACGAACCGGCGCACCGGGTGGCGCCGCGACGAGAAGAAGGTGGGGTCGCCGAGCGCGGCGCGCAACACCGGCAATTGCAGACGGCCGATCTGGCGGGCCATCTGCGGCGGCACCTTCGGATCGGACAGGATCTGGTCGAACAACCCGCCTACGACGTCGATCACCATGTGGTCGAGCGCGCCGGTGGCAGCCTGCCGCAATTCGTCGCGGTGGGCGACGATCAGGTTGGGTCCGGCAAGGGCGCCCGCACCCGAGTGCAGGTGATTGAGCGCCCCGTGCAGGCCACCGCCGGTGGTGGGCCCCGACACGGCGTCCGGCGGGGTGGCGTAGGCCAGGCGCCGCAGCAGGCCCATCAGCTCGGGGTCGATCTGGCCCAGCGTCGCATTGCTGCCGTGGCCTCGACCGCCGCGGCCGTCGCCCGCGATCTCGGTGCGCGGGAACTTGGTCAGGTCATTGGGGTCGCGGACGCTGGCGGCGAAGCCGTCGACGCCGCTGCCTCGGCTGCTGCGCGCGAATGCTGCCGGTGTGCTCGCGGCGCCGCCCAGCGCGCCCAGGCCGGAGAACACTGCGCCTGCGCCCGACGCGGTGTTGGCCGCATGCTCGTA
>DATIFD010000542.1:0-10994 GCA_035455385.1 Burkholderiaceae bacterium | reverse complement strand
CCGTTGTCCTTGCGGAAGCGTCCGCGCAGACGATAGAGCGCCAGGCCCGCCAGCAGCACGACCAGGCCGATCGCTCCGGGCATCGCCATCGGGTGATCCATCAGCGATGACAGCAGGCTCGGTTCCTCGGCCGGCGGGGTGGCGGGCTTGGGCGGCGGTGGCTTGGGGGCAGGCGCCGATGCGGCGGCGGCGACTGCGGGCGGCGCAGTTGGCTCGCTGGCCGCCGGTGCGGGCAACGCCATGGCCGGCGCCGCCGGTGCATCGGCCTTCGGCGGCTCGACCGGCGCCTGCGCGATCACGGCAGGCGGCGCGGGCGGCGGTGCGGCGGGAGCCGGCGCCGGCGCCTTCGCCTCCACTGGTGGCGCGGGCGGCGGCGCAGCCGGTGCGGCAGGCGCAGCGGGCTGAGCCGGTGCGGTCGCGGTCTTGGCGGCGCCCTCCTGAACCTTCTTGAGGTCTTCGACGTTCTTGGTCAGCTCGGCGACCCGCGACTCGGCCGCCTTCTTCTCGGATTCCTTGGAGACCTTGGCCTCGGCGCCGCCGGGCTTGACCTCGCCTCGCGACAGCGTCAGCTTGTCCGGCGTCGGTGCGGCAGCCTGCTTGGTCTCGTCGACCGACGCCGTGACCTTGCCCTTGGCCTGCCGGGTGCTGTCCTCCGCCTTCGTGGTGGGCACGGTGCCGGCAAGCCGCTGGCGATAGGCACCGAAATCGGCGCTCTGCACGCGAATGACTTCGCGCGCTTCGGCCGTGGTCACCGCGTTTGCGTCGTCGGACGACGGCACCGACAACACCGCACCGGCCTTCATGCGGTTCATGTTGTCGCCCATGAATGCACTGGGATTGGCGCGGAACAGCGCCACCAGCATCTGGTCGAGCGACGCGCCTGCGCGTTGCTTCTGCTTGGCGATGCGATACAGCGTGTCGCCTTCGCGCACCTTGTATTCCTCGGGGCCCGTCGGCAACGCCGCTGGCGCCGGCCGGCTGGCTTGCACCGTGCCGCGCGCCGCTGGCGCCGGGCGTGGCGCCGGTGCCGCAGCCTGCGGCGGGATCGGCGTCGCCGCGACGGCCGGGGCCGCGGGTGCCGGCATGGCAGCCGGCGCGGCCGACATCTGCGGCGCGGCCGGCGCGGTGGCCATCACGGGCGGCGCCACGCGTGACTGCGGCGGATCCAGCAGCAGCGTGAACTCGCGGACCAGTCGACCAGAGGACCACGTCAGTTCGAGGATGACATCGAGGAACGGTTCCTGCACGGCGCGGTCGCTCGTCACGCGCAGGTAGGCACGGCCATCGGGACGGCGCGCGATCGATACCTGAGTCGACATCAGCACCGTGTTGTAGTCGACGCCCTGTTGGCGGTAGGCCTCTGGAGGCGCCACGCGCACCTTGAGGGACGACTCTTCGTCAGGTGTCAGGCTGGAGAGGTCGATCTCGGCGCGCAACGCTTCGCCGAGCGCCGACTGAACGTTGAGCCGTCCAACTCCGAGACCCCACGCGTTGCCCGTTACAGCCACCAGCGCGGCGAGCGCGACGCTGCTCAGCGCGACGCGTGCAGCATGTCCAGATCGGTATTTCAAGGCGTCTCCCAAGTGCAACCGGCGCGCCCGGGCCGAGCGCGCCGTCGTTCACAGCTCATGCAGCTCGAACGCATGACCTCCAGGGCGGACAGTCGTCGAAACCACAATAGCATCAAGCATATAGGGTGACAAGCTCATGCAAAAGCTGACGTATGTGTCATTTCTCCCGCATCGGCCATCCTGTCGCCAATTGTTGCCAGTCGACAACGTGCCTGTACAGCGCGTGAAAGATCAGGCTTCTAGCAGCAGCCGCAACATTCTACGAAGTGGTTCCGCGGCACCCCACAGCAGCTGATCGCCGATCGTGAAAGCCGCCAGATGCCGCGGCCCCATCGCCAGCTTGCGCAGGCGGCCGACCGGGATCGACATCGTGCCGCTCACCATTACCGGCGTCAGTTCGCGCAGCGTCGCCTCGCGTTCGTTGGGCACCACCTTCACCCACGCGTTGTCGGCCGCGATCATCGCCTCGATGTCGGCCAGCGGCACGTCGCGGGTCAGCTTGAAGTGCAGCGCCTGGCTGTGGCAGCGCATGGTGCCGACGCGCACGCACACGCCGTCGACGGGCACCGCAGGCGTGCCGAAGCCCTCGCCGCGGCCGAGGATCTTGTTGGTCTCCGCCATGCCCTTCCACTCTTCACGGGACAGACCACCGCCGAGGTCCTTGTCGATCCACGGGATCAGCGAGCCGCTGAGCGGCACGCCGAAGTGCTCGGTCTCGGCTGAGCTCAACGATTGCTGACGCGCCAGCAGCTTGCGGTCGATCTCGAGGATCGCGCTGGCCGGATCGTCGAGCAGCGACTTGACCTCGCCGTGCAGCGTGCCGAACTGCGTCAGCAACTCGCGCATGTGCTGCGCGCCGCCACCGGAGGCAGCCTGGTAGGTCATCGTGCTCATCCACTCGACGAGACCCGCCTTGAACAGCGCGCCCACGCCCATCAGCATGCAGCTGACCGTGCAGTTGCCGCCGATCCAATTCTTGTTGCCCTTGGCCAGCGCGTTCTTGATCACCGGCAGGTTGACCGGGTCGAGGACGATGACCGCGTCGTCCTTCATGCGCAGCGCCGAGGCGGCATCGATCCAGTGGCCCTTCCAGCCTGCGGCGCGCAGCTTGGGGAACACCTCGTTGGTGTAGTCCCCGCCCTGCGACGTGACGACGATGTCGCAGCGCGCCAGCGCCTTGATGTCGTTGGCGTCGACGAGCTTGCGCTCGTTCTTGGCCTGCGGCGGCGCCGCGCCGCCGGCATTGCTGGTGGAGAAGAACAGCGGCTCGAACAGCGCGAAGTCGCCCTCCTGCTGCATGCGCTGCATCAGCACGGAGCCCACCATGCCGCGCCAGCCGACGATTCCTACGAGTGCCATGTTCGCCCCTTGATGTGAAACTGGTTTCCCTTTGCCCCGGCTCGTTCGCCGGGTGCGGGAAGCGCGGGCGACACGAACCGAGAGTTGCTAACTCTTGATCGTGGTTTTGGTGATCGCGGCGACGACGGCGTCGCCCATTTCGCGCGTGCCGACCTTGCGCGTGCCTTCGGACCAGATGTCGGCAGTGCGCAAGCCCTGCTGCAGCACGTGGCGCACCGCGGCGTCCACCCGGTCGGCCGACTCGGGCAGATCGAGCGTGAAGCGCAGCATCATGGCCATGGACAGGATTGTAGCCAGAGGGTTGGCGATGTCCTTGCCGGCGATGTCCGGCGCGCTGCCGTGGCTCGGCTCGTAGAGACCTTTTTGGCGCGAATCGAGGGAGGCCGACGGCAGCATGCCGATCGAGCCGGTCAGCATCGCGGCCTCGTCGGACAGGATGTCGCCGAACATGTTGCCGGTGACGATGACGTCGAAGCTCTTTGGCGCGCGCACCAGCTGCATCGCGGCGTTGTCGACGTACATGTGCTCCAGCTGCACGTCGGGGTAGTCCTTGTGCACGTCGGTGACCACGTCCTTCCAGAACTGGAACGTCTCCAGCACGTTGGCCTTGTCGACGCTCGTCACCTTGCGGCGGCGCTTGCGGGCGGCCTCGAACGCGACGCGGGCGATGCGCTCGATCTCCGGCCGCGAATAGCGCATCGTGTCGAACGCCTCGTCGGCGCCCGGGAAGTGACCATCGGTCGCCTTGCGGCGCCCGCGCGGCTGTCCGAAATAGATGTCGCCGGTCAGCTCGCGGATGATCAGGATGTCGAGGCCCGCAACCAGCTCGGGCTTGAGGCTCGACGCATGCGTGAGCTGCTCGTAGCAGATCGCCGGCCGGAAGTTGGCGAACAGCCCCAGGTGCTTGCGCAGCCCGAGGATCGCCTGCTCGGGCCGCAGCGCCCGCTCGAGCGTGTCGTACTTCCAGTCGCCCACCGCGCCGAACAGCACCGCATCGGCGGCCTGCGCTAGCTTCAGCGTCGAGTCCGGCAACGGGTGGCCATGCGCCTCGTAGGCCGCGCCGCCGACCGGCGCCTCCTCGAGCTCGCACTTCAGCCCGAGCGCGCGCAGCGCCCGCAATGCCTGGGCGATGATTTCGGGGCCGATGCCGTCACCCGGCAACACTGCGATCTTCATGGGTCGATGTCTTCGTGGGATGCGGAAAGCCGGATCGCTGTCGCTGCGTCAACGCGGCCGCTGCGCCAGCCACGGCATGCGCGCCAGCCGCTCGGCCTCGAAGGCGCGGATCTTGTCGGCGTGGCGCAGCGTCAGCCCGATGTCGTCGAAGCCGTTGACCAGGCAGTACTTGCGAAACGGCTGCACGTCGAACGGCCACTCGGCACCGTCGGGCTTGACGATCACCTGGCGCGGCAGATCGATCGTCAGCTGGTAGCCGACGAAGCCCGCCACCTCGTCGAACAACCGGTCCACTTGTGACGCGGGCAGCACGATCGGCAGCACGCCGTTCTTGAAGCAGTTGTTGAAGAAGATGTCGGCGAAGCTCGGCGCGATCAGCGCGCGAAAGCCGTACTGCTGCAACGCCCACGGCGCATGCTCGCGGCTCGAGCCGCAGCCGAAGTTCTCGCGCGCCAGCAGGATCGATGCGCCCTGGTAACGCGGCTGGTTCAGCACGAAGTCCGGGTTGGGCTTGCGCTTGTCAGGGTCCTGCCCGGGCTCGCCGGGGTCGAGATCGCGCCAGGCGTCGAAAAGGTTGGGCCCGAAACCCGAACGCTGGATCGACTTCAGGAACTGCTTCGGGATGATCGCGTCGGTGTCGACGTTGGCGCGGTCCATCGGCGCGACCAGGCCCTTGTGCACGGTGAAGGCGTCCATGTCAGTCGGCGCAGGGCCGCTCCCAAGACGACTGAGCGCCCCCTCGGGGGGCAGCGAGCGAAGTGAGCGTGGGGGTCAACGTTCTCTCCTCAGGCAAAGCGCCGCACGTCGACGAAGTGGCCGTTCAGCGCCGCCGCTGCGGCCATGGCCGGGCTCACGAGGTGCGTGCGCCCTCCGGCGCCCTGGCGACCCTCGAAGTTGCGGTTGCTGGTGGAGGCGCAGCGCTCACCGGGCTCGAGGCGGTCGGCGTTCATCGCCAGGCACATCGAGCAGCCGGGCTCGCGCCACTCGAAGCCCGCACCCTTGAAGACCTCGTGCAGGCCTTCCTTCTCGGCCTGCGCCTTCACCTGTCCGGAGCCGGGTACCACCATCGCCAGCCGGACGTTGGGTGCCACCCGTTGGCCGATGCGGCGCACGACGGCAGCGGCCTCGCGCAGATCCTCGATGCGGCTGTTGGTGCACGAACCGATGAACACCTTGTCGATCGCGATGTCCGACAGCGGCTTGTTCGGCGTCAGGCCCATGTAGACGAGCGCGCGCTCGATCGCGTCGCGGCGGGTGGCGTCCTTCTCGCGCTCGGGGTCGGGCACGCGGTCTTCGATGCTCAGCACCATCTCCGGCGACGTGCCCCATGTCACCTGGGGCTTGATCTGCGCGGCATCGAGCTCGACCACCTTGTCGAAGTGCGCGCCGTCGTCGCTGCGCAACTGGCGCCACGCGGCGACGGCCTGGTCCCACTCGACGCCGGCGGGTGCGAACGGGCGGCCCTTGACGTAGTTGACCGTCGTGTCGTCCACCGCCACCAACCCGGCGCGCGCACCGGCCTCGATCGCCATGTTGCACACCGTCATGCGGCCTTCCATCGACAGCGCGCGGATGGCCGCGCCGCCGAATTCGATGGTGTGGCCGGTGCCGCCGGCGGTGCCGATCTTGCCGATGATCGCCAGCACGATGTCCTTCGCGCTGCAGCCGCGGGGCAGCGTGCCGTCGACCCGGACCAGCAGGTTCTTCATCTTCTTGGCCAGCAGCGTCTGCGTGGCCAGCACGTGCTCGACCTCGCTGGTGCCGATGCCGAACGCCAGCGCGCCGAAGGCGCCGTGGGTGCTGGTGTGCGAGTCGCCGCACACCACCGTCATGCCGGGCAGCGTGGCGCCGTTCTCCGGCCCGATCACGTGCACGATGCCCTGGCGTTGATGGAGAAACGGAAAGTACGCCGCCGCGCCATGCGCCTTGATGTTGGCGTCGAGCGTGGTGATCTGCAGCCTGCTGATCGGGTCGGCGATGCCGTCGTAGCCGTGGTCCCAGCCGGTGGTCGGGGTGTTGTGGTCGGCCGTGGCCACCACCGAGCTGACGCGCCACACCTTGCGTCCGGCCAGGCGCAGCCCTTCGTAGGCCTGCGGGCTGGTCACCTCGTGCACCAGGTGGCGGTCGATGTAGAGGATGGCGGTGCCGTCTTCCTCGGTGTGGACGACGTGGTCGTCCCAGAGCTTGTCGTACAGCGTGCGGGCGGTCATGGTCGGTCGGTGCCGTGGCTGACACGGGTGGGGCGTGATTGTCGCCCGGCCAAGCCCGCCCGGTCCGGCCGGGGTTATGCGGTGGCGACCCCGGGCGTGCGCGGCCAATAATCCTCTCCGCCCGAGAGGGAACCTGGGGAGGCGATGGATCTGACCGCCGCGCTGCTGCGCCTGCAGGACGAGACCCGCGAAGATCGCCTGCCGCAGCGCATGGTCGATACCGCGGCCGCGCTGCTGGGCGCACGGCGAACCCTGCTGGCGTGGTGGGCCCCCGAAACCGGCCGGCACCGCGCGGCGGCCCACCGCCTGCCGCGCCGCGAAACGGCCGCCGCACTGCTGCGCGCCGTGACGCCTTGGCTCGACGAAGCCTGCCGCACGCGCCGGCCGCGGCTGCGGCACGGCCCGCCCGGCGCGCCGGTGCGCGGGCAGCGCAGCTGCCTGGTCGTGCCGCTGCTCGACGGCCGCCGCGCGCTCGGCTGCCTGTATGCCGACATCGACGGCGATCGCGGCCGCTGGTCGGACGACCACACGGCCAAGGCGCTCGCGCTCGCCGCTCAGGCGATGGCCACGATGAAGCGTTTCGAGACCGAACGCGCACGCAGCGAACTGGCACGCCGCGGCGCCGAACAGGCCGCGACGGCCGAGGTGCTTCAGGTCATCGGCCGCAGCGCCGGCGACGCCCAACCGGTGTTCGACGCCATCGTCACGAGCTGCCAGCGCTTGTTCGGCGGCATGGCGGTGAACCTGCTGATGACCGAGGGCGGCGAACTCGTACGCGTCGCAGTGGCCCGCGACGGGTCGCAAGACAGCGAGCAGACAACGACGCGCTGGCCACTGGACCGCGCCAGCGTCTCCGGCGCCTGCGTGCTGGACGGGCAGCCGGTCGTCGTGTCCGACCGCGAGCAAGCCTTCGAGCGCTACCCGCGCACGCGCGAGCTGTCGACGGCGTTCGGCTGGCGCTCCGGTCTGATGGTGCCGCTGCTGCACGGCTCCCAGGCGATCGGCTGCCTTGGCATCGTGCGCGCGGCCGCCGGCAGCTTCGGTGACGAGCAGATCGCGCTGGCGCGAGCGTTCGCCGATCAGGCGGTGATCGCGATTGAGAACGCGCGGCTGTTCCACCAGACCCGCACCGCGCTCGAACGACAAACAGCCACCGCTGAGGTGCTCGAAGTCATCAGTGGCTCGATGACCGACACGCGCCCGGTCTTCGAGAAGATCATCGACAGCTGCCAGCACCTGTTCGCCGCCGATCAGATCGGCGTCGTCTTGGTGCACGACGATGGCCTGGTGCACGCGACGGCATGGCGCGGCCAAGCGTTACAGGACATCTTCCGATCGTTCCCGCGGCCGCTGCACGAGACTGCCACCGGCATGGCCATGCTGCAGCGAAGTGTGCTGCGCATCGGCCATGCCCTCGCCGACGACGCACCGCCCGCGGCTCGCCAGATCGCCGACCGCATCGGCGACTACTCGGCGGCCTGGGCACCGATGCTCTGGAAAGACCAGGGAATCGGGTCTATCGCCGTGCTGCGGCAGCCCCCTCGGCCGTTCACCGACGACGAGGTCGCCCAACTGAAGACCTTCGCCGATCAGGCGGTGATCGCGCTGCAAAACGCACGGCGCTTCAACGAGACCCAGGAAGCGCTGGCGCGGCAGACCGCGATCGCCGGCGTGCTGAAGGTCATCAGCCAGAGCACGTTCGACCTGCAACGGGTGCTCGGCACGCTGATCGAGAACGCGACCCGCCTGTGCGACGCCAGCCACGGATTCATCTTCCGCCCCGATGGCGACGTCTATCGGCTGGCTGCCGCCTACGGTGCATCACCGGAGTTCGAGGCCCACATCGCCCACATCCCGGTGCGGCCCGAGCGCGGCTACCTGATCGGGCGTGTCGTGCTCGAAAGACAGTCGATCCAGATCCTCGACGCGAAGGCCGAGCCGGACTACAGCCAGGCGGAGTCTCAGCGTCTGGGCGGCTACCGCACGATGCTCGGCGTGCCGATGCTCACGGGCGACCAGGTGGTGGGCGTCATCGTCGTCTGGCGCCAGGAGGTGCGCGCATTCACCGACAAGCAGACGGAACTGCTGACGACCTTTGCCGACCAGGCCGCGATCGCGATCGAGAACGTCAGACTGTTCAACGAGACGCGCAACGCGCTGCATGCGGTCGAGGAGCGCTCCAACGAACTGGCCGAGGCGCTCGACTACCAGACCGCGATCAGCGAGGTGCTGCGGGTCATCAGCGAGTCGCCCACCGACGTGCAGCCGGTGTTCCGTGCCATCCTCGGCTGTGCCTCGCGCCTGTTGAAGTCGCCGATGGCCGCGGTGTTCCGATACGAACGCGGCGTGGTGACGATCGAGGCCACGCACGGCTGGACGCCGGATGCGATCGAAGATGCCAAGCGCTTCTACCCGGGCCCGCCGGACCCGCGGATGATGAGCGGCCGCACGATCCTCGCGCGCAGCCTGCAGGCGCAGGACGACGCATTCGCCGACCCGGCCTACGACCGCACCACGGCCGAGAAGGGTCATTGGCGTCGCATGGTCGGCGTGCCGCTGCTGAAGGACGGCAACTCGGCCGGTGCCATCGTGGTCGCCTGGCCCGACCCCGGTGCGACACCGAAGAAGCAGTGCGACCTGCTGACCACCTTCGCGGACCAGGCGGTGATCGCGGTCGAGAACATGCGGCTGATCAACGAAACGCGCGAAGCGCTCGATCGCCAGACCGCCACCGCCGAGATCCTGCGCGTGATCAGCGGCTCGATCACCGACACGCAGCCAGTGTTCGACAGCATCGCCGAACGTGCCGCGCGACTGACGGGCGCGCACTACGGCATGGTGTTCCGCTTCGACGGCGAGCTGATCCACGTGGCCAGCACCTTCGGCGTGAATGCGCAGGGCGTGGAAGCGGCGCGCGCCACCTTCCCGATGCCGCCGGGCGACGGCTCCGTCACCGCGATGGCGGTACGCGACGGCCGCATCGCGATGACGGCCGACGTGTACGAACTTTCCGACGCCGCGTATCTGACCAAGGACGTCGCCAGGACCACCGGCTACCGCAGCGTGCTCAGCGTGCCGATGGTCCGCGAAGGCCGCGTCATCGGCGCGATCACGGTGATGCGACCTGCGGAGGGCCTCTTCGCCGACAAGGAGGTCGGCCTGCTGCAGACCTTCGCCGACCAGGCGGTGATCGCGATCGAGAACGTGCGGCTGTTCAACGAGACCAAGAAGGCGCTGGAGCGGCAGACCGCTACCGCCGAGGTGCTGCAGGTGATCAGCGAATCGCCCACCGACGTGCAGCCGGTGTTCGATGCCATCTGCGACCGCGCGATGGCGCTGTGTCATGCCAACGTCGGCGCCGTGACGCGCTTCGACGGCGTGTGGGTCCACATGGTGGCCTACCGTGGCACCTCCCCGGAGGCCGACGCGGCGATGCGCGCCACCTTCCCGCGCAAGCCCGACCTCGGCTCGATCACGTCGCGTGCCATGTTGTCGCGCTCTCCGGTACAGATCCCCGATGTATTCGCCGACCCCGACTACCAGCTCCAGGGCCAGAGCGGGCTCGCCGGCTATCGCAGCAACATGGCCGTGCCGATGCTCAAGGACGGGCAGGTCATCGGCTCGATCGGCGTGTGCCGACCCGAGCCCGGCTTGTTCTCCGACGACGACGTGGCGCTGTTGCAGACGTTCGCCAACCAGGCGGTGATCGCGATCGAGAACGTGCGGCTGTTCAACGAGACCAAGGAGTCGCTCGCGCGCCAGACCGCCACCGCCGACATGCTGCGCGTGATCAGCCGCTCGCCCACCAACGAGCGGCCGGTGTTCGAGGCCATCGTGACCACCGCCGCGAGGCTGCTGCCGTGCGACACGGCGTTCGTGCTGAAGCGCGATGGCACGACGTTTTCGGCCACGACGGCCGCCACCCGCCAAGGCCTGATCCCGGATTCGGAGTTGCCCCGGGACACGCCGCTCGACCCGGCGCAGAACTTCCCATCGCGCGCCATGCTCTCCGGGCAGCGCCTGCACCTGCCCGACTGGAGCGCGATCGAACTGCCACCGCACGAACAGCGCATCAGCAACGCCTTCGCTGTGCAAGCCGCGCTGTACCTGCCGCTGATGCGCGGAGCCGATTGCATCGGCCTGCTGGCGCTGGCCGGCAGCCGGGCCAACGCATTCACCGACGCCGACGTTGCGTTGGCCGAGTCATTCCGTGACCAGGCGCTGATCGCGATCGAGAACGCGCGTCTGTTCAAGGAAACCAGGGAGGCGCTGGAGCGCCAGACGGCTACCGCCGAGGTATTGCGCGTCATCAGTGAATCGCCGACCGACGTGCAGCCGGTGTTCGATGCGATCTGCGAGCGTGCAATGGCGCTGTGCGCCGCCAGCATCGGCGCCGTTGCGCGCTACGACGGCGAACTCGTGCACCTCGTCGCGTTCAAGGGTGTGTCAACGCAGGCCGAAGCGGCGATGCGCGCAGCATTTCCGATGAAACCGACCCGCGCGTCAATCTCGGCCAGGGCGGTCCTGGATGGCACACCGGTCCAGATCCCCGACGTCGAACTGGACCCGGAATACGAGCTCAAGCAACAGACGCGTCTGGCCGGCTATCGCAGCACTCTGTCGGTGCCGATGCTGCGCGACGGCAAGGCAATCGGCTCGATCACAGTCGCGCGCGCTG